>DASQTE010000040.1:0-14608 GCA_035642035.1 Blastococcus sp. | reverse complement strand
CGCTGCCCCGCCGGCTGCCGGCTGCTCGGGCACCACCGGCGAGGGCCCGCGCAGCGGAGGCGGCGGGCCGCTGGCCCCGGGCCCCGGGTCCGACCGCGGCGCCGCGGCGCCGGCCGGCGTCGGCTGCTCGAGCGTGGACGGCATGTCGCCGAGGTACTCGGGCTCGTCGTCCGGCAGGGCGGCCAAGCCGCCGAGGGCGAGGATGGCGGCAGTCCCGAGCACCGCAGCGGTACGAGCCATGGCGGGCACCGTACCCAGGGCACGGCGGTTCATGTGACCCCGCTACACAGATGTCGGCGGCTCCGGCGCCGGCAGCGCCACGCACTCCACGTGGGTGGTCCCCGGGAGCATGTCCGCAGCGGAGACGCCCAGGTCGACGCGGCGGTCCGGTCGGGAGATGTGCGCCCGTGCGCCGGGGTGCGCAGCGAGCCCTCAGCGGTTTGGCCGCTCAGGCTGCCTTGTGGGTTCGCGGCCCCCTCGACCGGTCGCGCCGTTCGGGCGACCCTCGTCGAGCCCAGTCCCGGCGCTCAGCGAGCCGTAGAGCGGCGGCGAAGTAGATGGCCGCCAGCAGAGCGACGACGCACCACGCGAGGACGAGCCAGGCCCACCACGGCATGGCTTCGACGGTCCTCCGGCACAGGATCGTGCGCAACCTGTTCGGTAGTCCTGAGGGGCCGCTGTGTGCATCCCGTCGCGAACAGGTCGTGCCGCAGCAGGACGCTACTGCCGCAGAGCGTCCATGCACCCTTCGACGAAGTTGGGGCCGTACAGGTCGTTTCCTGAGTTCTCGTCCCCACCTGCCAGAGTCCTCATGTCCATGCTGATCCGATGGCAGTAGCTCTCGGCGTCCTGGTCCCAGCCAGGTGTTCGCCGATCGCAGCGTGCCGCTCGCGCAGGGCCTCGCTCGGGCCAGGAGCGACTACGGGCCTCTGGCCAGCAAGGCGACGACCTCCACGTGGGCGGTCATCGGGAAGGCGTCGAACCCGCGGAGGGCCGCCAGCCGGTAGCCCGACTCCCCGAACGCCGCCACGTCCCGGGCCAGCGCCGCCGGGTCGCATGCGACGTAGACGACCGCCCGGGCCCCCGTGGCAGCCAGCAGGCGGCTGACGGCCGGCCCGGCACCCGCCCGGGGCGGGTCGAGGACGACGACGTCGGGAGCTCTGAGGTCGTCGAGCAGGCCGGTCAGCCCCGCGGCGTCGACGTCCCCCTCCCAGACCTCCGCGTGCGGGTACCGGGCGAGATTCGCGTCGGCCGCCGCGCAGGCCGCGGGGTCGGCCTCCACGCAGACAACCCGGCCGCCGGGGCCGACGGCGGGTGCGAGGGCGCCGCCGAACAGCCCGGCGCCCGCGTACAGGTCGAGCACCGTCTCGCCCGGGCGCACGTCGGCGAAGGCGGCCACGGCGGCGACGAGGGCGTCCGCGGCGGCCGGGTGCACCTGCCAGAAGCCGGTCCCCTCGACCTCCCAGTCCCGCCCACCGGCGCGGCGCTCGGCCCGGCCGGACGGCTCCTCCGGCAGGTCGCCGCCCGGGCGCACCACGCGGCTGCTCGTGGGCCGGCCCCGGCGGTCCAGCCGCGTGGTGGTGACCGCACCGGTCGAGTCGACGGACACGTCCACCGCGCCCGCGCCGGGCCAGCGGCGCTGAAGCACGGCGGCGGCTGCGGGCTCCACGGTGATCGGGCAGTCGTCGAGCAGGACGACGTCGTGCGAGCGGTGCCGTCGCAGCCCCGGCGCCCCGGACCGGTCGACGGCGAACCGGGCCCGCGATCTCCAGCGCAGCGGCCCGCCCGGCAGCTCTTCCACCGTCACCGCGACGTCGTCCAGCCCGGCCAGGCGCGCCAGCTGCTCGCGCACCACGGCCGCCTTCAGCCGGCGCTGCTCGGCGGGGTCGACGTGCTGCCAGTCGCAGCCCCCGCAGCGGCCGGGACCGCTGTACGGGCAGGGCCGCTCGACGCGCGCCGGTGACGGCTCGAGCACCTCGATCGCGTCGGCCCGGCAGAAGCCCGGGTGCCGGTCCTCGGTCACCCGGACGACCACCCGCTCACCGGGGAGGGCGTGCCGCACGAAGACGACCCGCCCCTCGCGCCGGGCCACGCAGTGCCCGCCGTGCGCGACCGCACCCACGGTGACCTCGAACTCGGCGCCCACCCAGCCCGGCCCCGCTGCAGGGCCCCGCCGCGAGCCCGCGAGTGGTGGGGGGCGGCGGGGTCCTTTCTCACCCATAGGGCGTCGCGTCGGTGACATCGTCGGTGAGCCCGCGGCGCAGGTCGCCGGGAGCCGGGCCCCCGCCGTCGCCGTCGTCCCGGCCGAGCGAGCTCTCGAGCTGCCACGGGACGGTCGTGATCATGACGGCGGGCTGGAACTGGAGCCGGGCGCGCAGCCGCAGGGCGCTCTGGTTGTGCAGGACGTTCTCCCACCAGTGGCCGACGACGTACTGCGGCACGAAGACCACGACCAGCTCGCGCGGGCTGTCCCGGCGGATGCCCTTGACGAAGTCGACGACGGGCCTGGTGATCTCGCGGTAGGGCGACTCCAGCACCGTCAGCGGCACCGGGATGTCGAAGCGCTCCCAGTCCGCCTGCAGCTGCCGCGTGTCCGCGTCGTCGACGTTGACAGTCAGCGCCGTCAACTCGTCCGGCCGCGTGGCCCGCGCGAAGGCGAGCGCCCGCAGCGTGGGCTTGTGCACCTTCGAGACCAGGACGACGGCGTGCACCTTGCTCGGCAGGGTGCGGGCGTCGGTGTCCGGGACGAGCTGCTCGGAGACGTGCGTGTAGTGCTTGTTGATCGCCCGCATCAGGACGAACAGGATCGGCATCGCCACCAGGACGAGCCAGGCGCCGTGGGTGAACTTCGTGGTCACGATGATGACGAGGACGACGGTGGTGAGGCTGCCGCCGAGGGTGTTGATGACCTGCGACCGGCGCATCCGGCGCCGCGCCGCCGGGTCCTGCTCGAGGGCCATCTCCCGGTTCCAGTGCCGGACCATGCCCCACTGGCCGATCGTGAAGCTGGTGAAGACGCCGATGATGTACAGCTGGATCAGCCTCGTGACGTCGGCGTCGAAGGCCACGATCAGCAGACCCGCGAACCCGGCCAGCAACAGGATGCCGTTGCTGAACACCAGCTTGTCGCCGCGGGTGTGCAGCTGGCGGGGCATGAAGCGGTCCTGGGCCAGCACCGACCCCAGCAGCGGGAAGCCGTTGAACGCCGTGTTCGCCGCCAGGACGAGGACCAGCGCGGTGGCTCCCTGGATGAAAAAGAAGCCGATCGAGCCGTCGCCGCCGAAGACGGCCGCGGCGAGCTGTGCGATGACCGTGCGCTGCGGCTCGGTCTCGCAGTCGGCGAAGCCCTGCAGGTCGCAGGGGTTCTCCACGTACTTGACGTCCGACATCAGGGCCAGCGCCGTCACGCCGGCGAACATGGTGGCGGCGATCCCGCCCATCAGGGCCAGCGTGGTGGCCGCGTTGCGGCTCTTCGGCGGCTTGAACGCCGGCACCCCGTTCGCGATCGCCTCCACCCCGGTCAGCGCGGTGCACCCGGACGCGAAGGCGCGCAGCGCGAAGAACAGCAGGGCGAGGCCGCCCAGCTGCTCGTACGCCGGCTCGGCCTCGACGGTGTACCGGGCGGTCTCCGACACCAGCCCCCCGTCGGCGAAGAACCACCGGATCAGCCCGGTGACGATCATCACCGCGATGCCGCTGATGAACAGGTAGGTCGGGAGCGCGAAGGCCTTGCCCGACTCCCGGACGCCACGCAGGTTCGCGGCGGCCAGCAGGGCCACGAGCGTGACGGCGATGGGCACCCGGTACTCGTTCAGCTCGGGGAACGCCGAGATGATGTTGTCCGTGCCGGCCGAGACGGACACGGCGACGGTCATGACGTAGTCGACCAGCAGCGCGCTGGCCACGACCAGGCCCGCGAACTGCCCGTGGTTCTTCATCGCGACCTCGTAGTCGCCGCCGCCCGACGGGTAGGCGCGCACCACCTGCCGGTAGCTGAGCACGACCGTGACCAGCAGGAAGACCACCCCCGCGGCCAGCCAGGGCGCGAGGTAGAGGAACGCCGTCCCGGCGAGCGTCAGGACGATCAGGATCTCCTGGGTGGCGTAGGCCACCGAGGAGAGCGGGTCGCTGGCGAAGATGGGGAGCGCGTAGCGCTTGGGCAGCAGCGACTCGCCCAGGCGGTCGCTGCGCACGGCGCGTCCGAGGACGAGCCGTTTGGGGAGGTGTCCGAGGTCGGACAGGCGTGGCACGGCGGCGATGGTACGGAGCGCGGGCGACGGATGCGGTCACGGACGGGCGCGTCCCGCCCCGCGGTGTGACGTCGCCCGCCGCAGCCGCTCCGGGACTGCTGCCGGGTGTAGCTTCGCGCCCGGTACGCGCGGCGGTCGGCGCCCGCGCGACGAGCATCGCGGGAGTACGTCGTGCACGTGGTCGTGATGGGCTGCGGACGCGTCGGCTCCGCCATCGCCCGCCGCCTCGAGGAGGTCGGGCACAGCGTCGCGGTGATCGACCAGGACCCCGAGGCCTTCCGCCGGCTCGGCCCGGACTTCGCCGGCCGGCAGGTCACCGGGCTCGGCTTCGACCGGCAGACCCTGCTCGACGCCGGGGTGGACTCGGCCGGCGCGTTCGCCGCCGTCAGCAGCGGTGACAACTCCAACATCATCAGCGCCCGCGTGGCCCGCGAGACCTTCGGCGTCCAGCACGTCGTGGCCCGCATCTACGACTCCAAGCGGGCCGAGGTCTACGAGCGCATGGGCATCCCCAGCGTGGCCACCGTCCCGTGGACGGTGAACCGGCTGCTGCGGGAGCTCCTGTCGGTCAAGGTCAGCGAGCTGTGGCGGGAACCCACCGGGAAGGTCCTGCTCATGCGCATCACGGTGACCGAGGGCTGGGTCGGCCGGAAGCTCGCCGACCTGGAGCTCGCCTCCGGGGCCCGCGCGGCCTGGCTGGTCCGGTTCGGCGAGGCGCAGCTGCCCACGGCCTCCACCGTGCTGCAGGACGGCGACCAGCTCGTCGTCGCGGTGACCGACGAGATCACCGGCCGGGTGCACCACGCCGTCGAGAACGCGCCCCAGGGAGGCGGGCACTGATGCGCGTCGCCATCGTCGGAGCAGGCGCCGTGGGCCGGTCGATCGCCGGGGAGCTCCTCGGCAACGGCCACACCGTGATGCTCATCGAGAAGGACGCCCGCAAGGTGCGCACCCGGTCCGTGCCGGGGGCCGAGTGGATCCAGGCCGACGCGTGCGAGGTCTCCTCGCTGGAGGAGGCCCAGCTCGCGACCTGCGACGTCGTCGTCGCGGCCACCGGCGACGACAAGGCGAACCTCGTCGTGTCCCTGCTGGCCAAGACCGAGTTCGCGGTCAACCGGGTGGTCGCCCGGGTGAAGGACCCCCGCAACGAGTGGCTCTACACCGAGGCGTGGGGCGTGGACGTCGCCGTCTCGACGCCGCGGGTGCTCGCGGCGCTGGTCGAGGAGGCGGTGACCGTCGGCGACGTCGTCCGGCTCATGAGCTTCCGCAAGGGCGCGGCGAACCTGGTCGAGATCACCCTGGCCGAGGACACCCCGTGGGTCGGCAAGGCGCTGCGCGACGTGCCGCTCCCCCGCGAGACCGTGCTCACCGCCATCCTGCGCGGGGAACGGGTCATCACGCCGACCCCCGACGAGCCGCTCGAGGCCGGTGACGAGCTGCTGTTCGTCACGCACGCCGACGTCGAGGAGCAGCTCAAGACGGTGCTGGCCCCCGAGAGCGCCGCCGGCCCCGCCTGAGGCTCAGGGAGCGGGCGGGCCGGACTGCTCGACCCGGTGCCGGTGCAGCCGCGACACCACCCACAACGTCACCAGCACCTCGACCGCGGTGACCGGCAGGCCCAGCAGCAGCGAGACGACACCGAGATCGGTGGCGTCGCTGTTCTCGCTGCCCACGTACAGGTAGCCCTGGACGGCGGCCCGGACCAGGAAGACGCCGCCCCACAGGACCGTGAGCCAGCCGTAGGCCCGGAGCAGCCGCGGGTCCTCGCGCCAGTGCCGCTCGGGCTCCGGATCGGGCCTGGCCCGCCCGGTCTCCGGATCGCGCTCGCTGGGGTTCAGCACCGCGCGGGCGCGGTCCACCCGGCCGCGCATCCCTGGCAACTGGTGCCGGTGCGCGGCCATGGAGCCCAGGTGGCTCGGTGCCAGGAACTCCGCGATCACACCGACCAGCGGCCGGCGGACCACGACCGAGCCGAGCAGGACCACCGCGAGGCCCGCGTTGCGGATGATGCCGGGCACGTAGAAGTCGCGCGCCTGGCCGGTGAACGCCGCGATGGCGACGGCGATGCCGACGGCGAACAGCCCGCTGACGGCCTGCTGGACGGTCTCGCGCCGCACCAGGCGGAAGAGGAAGACGAGCACGGCCGCCCCGAGGGCGGCCCAGATGCCGGTCCGCAGCCCGTCGAGCGAGTTGGCCACGATGAAGGCGATCGTCGGCAGGGTGGCGTCGACCATGCCGCGCCAGCCGCCGAGCTGCTCGAGCACCAGGTGGCGGTCGAACGCGAGAACCGGTTCGGCCGGCGCCGCGTCCGGTGCGGGCGCCGGCGGGTCGGCGCGGTCGTCCGGTGCGCTCATGGCCGTCTCCCCCGGTGCCTCGATCGCCGGGTCCTCGCCCCGGGCGCTGTCCACGACGTCGGGCTGGTCAGCCGGCGCCCAGCTCGTACCAGGGGTTGTAGATGACCCGCTTGCCGTCGAAGGCGGCGAAGCGGCCGCGGGCGGTCATGGTGCGGCCGGGCTCGATGCCGGGGATCCGCCGGCGGCCGAGCCAGACCAGCGTCACGGAGCCGGACCCGTCGAAGAGCTCCGCCTCGAGGGTGGGCACCGTCTCCCGCGGGGTGTAGACGACGGACTTGAGGCGGCCGGTCACGGTGACCACCTCGCCCTTGCGACACGACACCAGCGGTTCGCAACCGGCGCTCGCGGACTCGGCGCGCAGCTCCTGCGCGTCGATGGCCTGGTCGTCGGCCGTGAGCCGCTGCAGCGTCCGCGACAGCCAGCTCGGCGATCGGGTCTCGGTCACGGTTGTCTCCTCGTCTGCGCCCGCCGGCGACGTGCCGGCGAGCTGGATCTCCTGCGGAACTCACGCGCCCGGAGTCCGGTTCCCAGCGTACGGCGCACCGGGCCCGCGGGGGCGCCGGCAACTCGCTCCGAGGGGTCAGCCGGCCGGGGGCGCGGCGGGCGGACGCGGGGCGGCGGACGGGGCGGGCGCCTGACCGCCGGCGGCCTCCTGCTGCCGTGCCAGCTGCGCCGCCAGCGCCGTCGGCAGGGTCAGCGGCAGCTGCTCGCGCACCGGCATCGGCTCCACGCCGCGGACGACGACGATGTCGCGGAAGGCCGATTCCAGGACCTCCACCCCCTCACCGCCCTCGGCGGCCGGGCCGGTCATCATCCCTCGCAGGAACCAGCGCGGACCGTCGACGCCGAGGAACCGCGCCGCGCGGCGGACCGGCTGCGGCGCGGTCGCCTGCCCCGGCTGCGCGGGCGACTGGACGAGGATCGTGCCGGCGAGCTCGGTGCCGAACGGGCCCTCCACCTCGCGCAGGGAGCCGCCCTGCCCGGACGCGCTCGTCCTCAGGTCCTCGCGGACGCTGTCCCAGATGCCGTCGGCCCGCGGCGCAGCGAACGCCGCCACCTGCAGGAGCGAGTCGCCCGAGCGCAGCGTCGCGCCGACGACCTTCTGCTGCGGGTTCAGCTCGACCCGCAGATCCGTGCCGGGCAGCCCGGGCAGCCGGATGGACCCGAGGTCGATGCGCTGCACCCCGTCGTCCGGCGCGTCCGCCGAGTCCCAGGGCCCCGACGTCTCGTCCACCTCGCGCTCGCGGTGCTGCGGCTCCGGCGGCACGCCGCGCTCGCGCAGGCTGCGCTCGATCCGGTTGCGCCGTCGTCCGAACGGCATGTCAGCCCTGACCTTCCCGAGCCGCTGCGGCTCCGTTCCCGGCGGCCGCGACGGTCCCGTGGCCACCGGTCGAACCATGTCCCCCACTGCCCCGCTCGCTGGCCGGCAGCTCATCGACCGGCACGAAGCGGGCCTGCACCACCGGCTGGACGACGAGCTGGGCGATGCGGTCGCCGCGCCGCAGGCTGATCGGCGTCGTCGGGTCGAGGTTGACCAGGTTCACCTTGATCTCGCCCCGGTAGCCGGCGTCGATGGTGCCCGGCGCGTTGACCAGGCTCAGGCCGAGCCGGTGCGCCAGACCCGAGCGGGGATGCACGAAGCCGGCGTAGCCCTCCGGGATCGCGACCGCCACGCCCGTGCCGACGAGGGCACGCTCGAACGGGGCGAGCTCCACGTCCTCCGCGGCGGACAGGTCGGCGCCCGCGTCACCGGGGAGGGCGTAGTGCGGCGCGAGGTCCTGCGGCGAGGTCAGCCGGATCGGGACGTCGAGGGTCGGCGGGAGGAACTCGGGCACGTCGGCGACCCTATAAGGACCCCCCTGCCCCCCACCGCTCGCACGCTCGCGGCGGGACCCTGCAGGGGGGCCGGGCGCGAGCCTCTGGACGGGGCCGGCGGCGGGACCCTGCCGGGGGGCCGGTCTCAGGCAGGGTCAGGCGGGCGGTCGGCGCAGCTCGGACCTGATCCGCTCGGCGAGCTCCTCCGTCGCCCGGCGGTTGGTGCGGCCGCCGAGCGCCGCACCCAGCACGAACGGCGCCCCGGACGGCATGACGCCCTTCAGCTTCCGCGGGATCTGCGTCCGCAGCGCCCGCATCCCGGCGGCACCGAGCAGCGTGCCCAGGCCCGCCGTCGACCCGCCGTCGAACGGACGCTGCTCCGACCAGCTCGCCACGTACGCCGCGGCCCGCGTGCGGGCGTCACCGGTCGCCGGCCGGCCGTACAGCTCGTGCAGCTCCCCGACCAGGACGACCTCCACCCCGGCGACCAGCAGGGTCTCACCACCGAGCGCGATCGGCAGCGTCAGCAGGGCGGTCGGGGTGAGCCAGCGCGAGGCGGAGAGTCCGCCCGTGCCGGCGCCGATCCCGGACGTGGCGCGGGCGGCCCGCGCCACGAGGGCGTCGGCGATCTCCTCGTCGGAGGCTCCGGGGTAGGCCTGCCGCAGCTGCGCGGCGGTCCGGATCGGCAGTCTCGGCGCAGCGGCGGCCAGCACCTCCCGTAGACCGCCGGGCGTGTCGCTCCCGGCGACCGGGTCGTCGGTCGCGCCGGAGGGACGGCGGGCATCGGCCAGCGCGGCGCCGACCGCACCCGCGAGGGCGCCGACGACGTCGCGCAGGCCGGTGCCGGCGTCGGCCACCACGCGGGCGGCGCGCCCCAGACCGGGTTCGTCGGCGGCCGGGGGCGGAGGCGTGACCGGGCGCGGCGGCGGGACGTCGCGCGCCGCACCGATCCGGGGACCCTGCTCGGTCATCGCACCCCTTCCGTCGTCAGCCCTCTACCCGCCGGGCCTCCTGCGATGCCCGGCCGTCCTTCAGGCGCAGTCGCGGCAGAACAGCTGGTCGCCCCGCGTGGAGGCCAGCCGGCTGCGGTGCTGCACGAGGAAGCAGCGGGAACAGGTGAACTCGTCCTCCTGCTTGGGCAGCACGCGGACGGTGAGCTCCTCGCCGGACAGGTCGGCGCCCGGCAGCTCCAGGTTCTCGTTGAAGTCGGTCTCGTCGACGTCGACCGAGGCGGACTGCGCCTCGGCGCGTCGCGCCTTGAGCTCCTCGAGCGAGTCCTCGCCCAGCTCGTCGGCCTCGTTGCGGCGCGGGGCGTCGTAGTCGGTGGCCATGGAGTGCCCCTCCCTTGTTCTCGCGGGCCGTCGGGCCCGCTCGTGCGGCGTCGGCGCGGGGTGTGCGCCGTCGTCCTCTGCCGGCCGCGGTGGCGACCGGTGGATCATGGTCCGGCGACCCCCTGCTGGGCCGCCGGTGCCGGTGGTGCTCCGGACAGGGCCGGCGCCGGCTCCCGCGGTGCGGGGGGCGACCGGATTCCCGTCCGGGCCGCTCCTCCGTCCGTCCGCCGGCAGGCGGGCGGAGAAGGTCCGGCCTGCCCCCCAACGCGGCGCAGCCCCGGTTTGTGCCCGCTTCCGGAAACCGGGTGCGAGCGGGCTCCAGAGCCGCGGAGCGCCAGAGGTTACCCTGCCGCCGTGTCGACTCCCGTGGGTGCTGATCCTGCCGTCGTCGGGCCGTACCTGGCCTCCGCCCTCGATGACGAGCGCTGGCGCTCCGTCGACGTCGAGCTCATCGCCGCGGGGATGTCGAACCTCACCTACGTGGTGACCCCGCGCGGGGGCAGCGACGACGACGCGGTGATCCTGCGGCGCCCGCCGACGGGTGCCGTCCTGGCCACCGCGCACGACATGGCCCGCGAGCACCGGGTCATCTCGGCGCTCGGCCCCACCGACGTCCCGGTCCCCCGCACGCTCCACCTCTGCACCGACGAGACGGTGCTGGGCGCCCCCTTCTACGTGATGGAGCGGGTGGTCGGCATCCACGTCGTCCGGGAGTTCCCCCCGGGCTACGCCGACGAGCCGGAGCAGCGCCGCGCGGTCGGCGAGTCCCTCGTCGACGTGCTGGCCGACCTGCACTCGGTCGACTACGAGGCCGTCGGTCTCGGGGAGTTCGGCCGGCCCGAGGGCTTCGCCGCCCGCCAGGTCCGGCGCTGGACCAAGCAGTGGGACGCCACCCGCGACCGCGACCGCCCGGGCCTCGACGCCCTCGCCGCCCGCCTCGCCGCGACCGTGCCGGCCACCCAGCGGTCGAGCATCGTGCACGGCGACTACCGGCTGGACAACTGCCTGCTCGACCCGGCGGAGCCCGGCCGCATCAAGGCCGTCCTGGACTGGGAGATGTCCACCCTCGGCGACCCGCTGACCGACATCGGGATGATGTTCGTCTACTGGCCGGAGGCCGGCGAGGAACGCCCCTCCACCCTGAGCCCGGTCACCACGCTGCCCGGCTTCCCCACCCGGCACGAGGTCATGGAGCGGTACGCCCAGCGCACCGGCGCCGACCTGTCCGCCCTCAACTGGTACGTCGGCTTCGCGTTCTTCAAGTTCGCCGCGATCATCGCCGGCATCGTCGCCCGGTCCGCCGCCGGCGCGATGGCCGGCAAGGACACGTCGGGGTACGAGGAGCGCATCGACCCCTGCGTCGAGCTGGGACGCGCCGCGCTCGAAGACGGTGCGATCTAGCGCCACGACGCGGACCTAGGATCCTGGCGACCGACCCACCCGGAGCACTGCCCGTCCCGGACCCCGCGAGGGCCCGTGGCAGGGATCGACCGCCGGGTCCTGCCGAGGAGAGACCGTGACACTGCGGACCGACCGCCCCCCGGTGCGCCCGCGCAGCGGCCGCCGCCCGTGGCCGCCGCTCCTCTTCCTCCTGGTGCTGGCCCTCGCGGCGGCCGCGGTCTGGTGGAACGTCCTGCGCACGGAGGCCGCGGAAGAGGCGCAGGAGGCCGCGGCGTGCGAGTCGGCGGCCGACTCGGCTCCTCCGACGGACCTGGACCCGGCCTCGGTCACCGTGCGCGTGCTGAACGCGACCGACACCGGCGGCCTGGCGCAGACGGTCGCCACGGCCCTGCAGGAGCGCGGGTTCGTCATCGGCGAGGTGGCCAACGACTCCAGCGGTCGTGAGGTGACCGGTGTGGGCGAGCTGCGGCACGGCCCGCGGGGGAACGACGCGGCGCGCTACGTCCGCGTCTACATCCCCGATGCCGGCGACTACCCCGACACCCGCGCGGACGCGACGGTCGACGTCGTCGTCGGCCCGGAGTTCGTCACGCTCGCCTCCGCCGAGGAGGTGGCCGCGGCGCTCGCGCCCGCGGCCGGAGCCGCCGCCGACTGCTAGGCGGGGTGCAGCTCCTCGAGCAGCTCCAGGAAGGGCGCCGAGATGGTCGGCGCGGCCACGACCGCCATGGGCTCCGCGAACGGGTGCCCGCCCAGCCCGGTGACGACCAGACCGGCCTCGGCGGCGACCAGGGCCCCGGCCGCGTGGTCCCACGGGTTGAGGTCCAGCTCGTAGTAGGCGTCCACCCGCCCGGCCGCGACGGAGCACAGGTCGAGGGCCGCGCTGCCGTACCGGCGGATGTCCCGCACCCGCGGCAGCAGCCGGGCGACGACCGCCCCCTGCGCCCGCCGCTGCTCCACCCGGTAGCCGAAGCCCGTCGCCACCAGCGTCTGCTCCAGCGACACGGGGCGGCTCCCGGCGAGCCGCACCGGCTCCGGCCGGGCCGGTGACGACGCGAACGCACCCCCGCCCGCCGTCGCGGTGAAGAGCTCGCCGGTGGCCACGTTGAGCACGACACCGGCCTGGACCTCGCCGTCGACCTCGGCGGCGATGGACACGGCGTAGGCGGGCAGGTCGTAGAGGAAGTTGACGGTCCCGTCGATGGGGTCGACCACCCAGCGGACCCCGCTGGTGCCCGCGCGGTCGGCGCCCTCCTCCCCCATGACACCGTCGTCGGGGCGGGCGGCCAGCAGCCGGCCGACGACGAGCTCCTCGCTGGCCCGGTCGACCGCGGTCACGACGTCCACCGGGCTGGACTTCACGTCGACGTCGTCGCCGGCCGAGGAGCGCCCCCGCGCGACCAACGCCGCGGCCTCCCGGGCGACGTCGACGGCGAGGGCCAGGAGCCGGCCGGGGTCGGCGGGGGATGCACTCACGTGGGTGATCCTGCCGCAGCCCGTACGGGTGACGTGCTGGAACGGCCACCCTTCAGGGCCCCACGGCGAGCCTGCGAGGCGCGGGGGGAAGGGTGGTCCTTTGACTACCCTGTCCGCGTGCAGGGCTTCGGAGTGGACATCGGCGGCAGCGGCATCAAGGGATGCCTGGTCGACCTGGAGGAAGGCCGGCTGATCGGCGAGCGGCTGCGGATCGAGACGCCCCAGCCGTCCCTGCCCGATCCCGTCTACGGCGTGGTGGCCCAGATCGTGGACCACTTCGGGTGGACCGAGCGGATCGGCGTCACCTTCCCGGGCGTCATGAAGAACGGGGTCGCGCACACCGCGGCCAACGTCGACAAGAGCTGGATCGGGACCGACGTCGACGCGGGCCTGGACGCGCTGATCCCGGGCACGGTGGAGACGCTCAACGACGCGGACGCCGCGGGCATCGCCGAGATGCGCTACGGCGCGGGGCGGGACAAGCGCGGCGTCGTCCTCATGCTCACGTTCGGCACCGGCATCGGCAGCGCCCTGTTCGTCGACGGCCACCTCGTGCCGAACACCGAGTTCGGCCACATCCAGGTCGACGGCGAGGACGGCGAGCGCCGCGCCTCGGCCGCGGCCCGGGAGCGCGAGGAGCTCGGCTACCCCGAGTGGGCGCGGCGGGTGGACCGCTACCTCGACGTGCTCGAGGCGGGCCTGTGGCCGGACCTGATCATCGTCGGCGGCGGGGTGAGCAAGAAGGCGCAGAAGTGGGTGCCGCTGCTCTCCACCCGGACGCCGGTCGTCCCGGCGCAGCTGCAGAACGACGCGGGGATCGTCGGGGCGGCGCTGGCTGCGCACGAGCGCACCGACCGCTGACCTGCGACGAGGGGCCCGAACGGGTGAGGCGGGTGGTGCCGGTGGTACCCCGGGCTTCAGGGATCGGCCACGCCGGCCGATGCACACCGCAGAGCGAGAACCGCCCCGGAACACGCACGACGCCTCGTCGGAGCGAGGCTGTGGGATCCGAGACGGTGGAGAAGCCCGGACACGCCGTTACAATGGGGAAGCCCCACCCCGTCGCCCTTCCAGCCGGGAGGGATCCCCTGCCCGTCCAGCGGTCAAACGCCGCGCGGTCTGCCGGGACCTCTGCCACTGAGCAGGTGCGAGGACCGGAGCCGCTGCCCAGGGATCACAAGGTCCCCCGGGGAACGAACCCAGCACGGGAAGGAACCTGAGTGCCCGCCGACAAGCCAGCACCGGAAGCAGCCGCGAGCACCTCGAAGAGCTCGACGACGGCCGCCACCGGTACCCGGGCTCCCCGGACCAGTGCCGCGGCAGCCAAGACGGCGAAGGTGACGGCCGCAGCCGAGCCCGCTGCGAAGGCAGCTCCGCGGAAGAAGGCGCCGGCGAAGACCGCCGCCAAGACCAAGCCCACCGTCGTCCCCTCGCCCGGGGCGGGTGAAGGCACCGTGCTGACCGCGGTGGCCACCGACGCCTCCGGCGTCGCCGTGGTCGACGGCGGCACCGAGGGTCTCAAGCTCGACGAGACGGTCGTCACCGGCAAGGACGGCGTCGAGGTCACGACCGCCGAGGAGGAGGCCCCCGAGGGCGGCACCGACTTCGAGTGGGACGACGAGGAGGAGTCGGAGGCGCTCCGCCAGGCGCGCAAGGACGCCGAGCTCACCGCCTCGGCCGACTCCGTCCGCGCCTACCTCAAGCAGATCGGCAAGGTCGCGCTGCTCAACGCCGAGGAGGAGGTCGACCTCGCCAAGCGGATCGAGGCCGGGCTCTACGGCTCCGAGCGGCTGCGCCAGGTCGAGGAGGAGGGCCAGAAGATCTCGCCGCAGATGCGCCGGGACCTCAACTGGATCGTCCGCGACGGCGAGCGCGCCAAGAACCACCTGCTCGAGGCCAACCTCCGCCTCGTGGTCTCCCTGGCCAAGCGCTACACCGGCCGCGGCATGGCGTTCCTGGACCTGATCCAGGAGGGCAACCTCGG
>DASQTE010000039.1:0-3861 GCA_035642035.1 Blastococcus sp. | reverse complement strand
TCCAGCTCGTCGTCGGTGAGGTCGCGGCCGACGTACGGCCGGATCAGTTCCCAGTGGGGGGTGGTTTGCGCGTGGGCGACGAGTGGGGTCTGCTTGCGCGTGCGCAGGTCGCTGGTGGCGCTCTTGCCGGTCCGCGTCGGGTCGCCGAACACGCCGAGGATGTCGTCGAGCAGCTGGAAGGCGATCCCCATCGTCCGGCCCGCCTCCCCGAGTCGACGCACCGTCCTGTCGTCGGCTCCGGCGAGCAGTGCCCCGGCCTGCAGCGGGAGGGCGAAGGAGTAGGCGCTCGTCTTCTGCTCCTCCATCGCCAGGCTCTCGTGGAGGGTGGTGGCGACGACGGTCATCGACAGCCGTACGTCGGCCAGCTCGCCCGAGGCGGTGGTGTGCAGCGCCGCGTCGAAGAGGTCGAGCAGCCGGTGGGTCACGTCGGTGGGGGCTCCGCAGGTGGCGACGGCCCGCACCGCGGCCGCCAGGGCGAGGTCACCGGCGAGGATGCCCGCCGTGCGTCCGTAGGCAGCCGCGTCCTCGGCTCCCGCGCCGTCGGCCAGCGCGGTGTCGCGGAAGGTGCCGCTGACGTTGAGCCGGCCCCGGCGCAGGTGGTCCCCGTCGATGACGTCGTCGTGGATGATGAACGCGGTGTGCAGCAGCTCGACGGCTGCTCCCACCTCGGCCGCCGCCGCGGCGAGCGTCCCGCCGAGCGCGTCGTGGGCCGTGGTCAGCAGGGCCGGGCGGAACCGCTTGCCCCCCTCGGACGCCGTCGCCAGTGCGTCCCAGAGCAGGGCGTGCTCGGGATCGGTCGCCATCGCCGTCGCCCGACCGCGCTGGAGCAGTCGCGCCAGCGCCTCGTCCGTCGTGACAGATGTCATCTGTCCTCCCGTTCCCGTCATGGGGTGACAATCTATGCAACACTTCGAACTAAATCTAGGCAGGGTGAGGAGTTTGTTGCAGATGGAGCCATCCTCGGGTGCCACCCTGACCATCGGCGACCTGGCGGCTCGCACTGGGGTACCCGTTGCCACCATTCGTAGCTGGGAGTCGCGCTACGGATTTCCCAGCCCCACCCGCCAGGCAGGACGCCACCGGCGCTACGCCGAGGGTGACGTCGCCGCAGTGCTCGAGGTGGTGCGCCACCGGAGCGGAGGGCTTGGGCTGGGTGCGGCAGTGCGCCGGGTCACCGCGGGGTCGGTGCGGGCGCGGTCGGTGTTCGCCGAGGTCCGCCGGCAGCACCCCGAGCTGGGCCTGCAGGTCCTGTCGAAGCGCACGCTCGGAGGCCTCAGCCGCGCCATCGAGGACGAGTGCTGCGCCCGCGCCGCCGACCCCCTGCTGTTCGGTGGCTTCCAGCGTGAGGAGTTCCTGCGCGGCTCCCAGGAACGCTGGGTGGACCTGGCCCGTACGGCACGGGTGGCCGTGGCCTTCGCGCACCTCGAGGATCCCGCGTCCACCCGCCCCGGGGCGCCGGTCGAGGTCGCCCTCCCGGACGACGCCCCGCTGGCCCGCGAGTGGTTCGTGATCTGCGACGCTGCCGACCTGCCCGCCTGCATGGTCGCCGTCGAGCTGCCCAGCACCCGGCAGCACGCCGAGGCGCAGCGGCCGTTCGAGGTGCTGTGGTCGGTCGATCCCGCGGTGGTGCGCCACGCCAGCCGGGTGGCCGCGACGCTCGCGGAGGAGTACCGGCCAGGCTGGAGCTCCAGGGCGTTCGCGGCACTGGCGGAGGACGCCCCGCCCGCCTCCGACGACCTGCGTCGTGCCGCCGAGCTGTTCGACCGGATGCTGGGCTATCTCGAGCCGCGGCGCTGAATGAGCGTTCCCTCCGTGGCGACGAATGACCACTGCCCCGCGCGGGTACTCCTTCCCCAGGACGTTGAGCAGGGGCGTCACCCTCCTGGTCGAAGGAGACCGCCCATGCGTGCTGATGACCCCGGGCGCCTGCCCGTCGAGGTCGACCACTGCGCCGTCCACCAGTTCATCCGCGTCCACGGCCGCCGACCGACGGCGGAGGAGCTGGCCGACGGCCTGACCGGACCGGACCGGACCGGGGCTCCAGCCCCGGACGGCGTCAGAGCGCCGCAGCCCGGCGCACTGAGGCGCGAGGTCGCGCGCCTGATCCACCGGCTGTGACGACGTGATCCCCTACGGACGCGGCGACGCGCCGCGGTCGGACAGCCGCCCTGCCGACGTGGTGGAGGATGGACGCGATCCCTCCACCACGTCGACGGGCAACCATCAGTGAGCGTCACGGTCTTCACGAACGCAGCAGTGTTCGACGGCTTCTCCTACCGCGGGGACGTGGGCCACGTCGTGGTGGACCGCGGCAGGATCGCCGCCGTCGGCCCGGACGCGGCGCCGATCGGCGCGACCGTGGTGGACGTGGCCGGCGGGCTCCTGCTGCCAGGATTCACCGATGCCCACGTCCACCCCGTCCAGGGTGGGCTCGAGCGCCTCGGCTGCGACCTGAGCGGACTCCCGGCCGACCGCCTCGCCTACCTGCAGCACGTCCGTGAGCACGCCGGGGCACACCCGGACGCGGGCTGGGTCCAGGGCGGGGGCTGGGCGATGGCGGCCTTCCCCGGTGGCCTGCCGACCGCGCGGGAGCTGGACGCGGCCGTGCCCGACCGCCCGGTCGCGCTGGTCAACCGCGACCACCACGGGATGTGGGTCAGCTCGCGGGCGCTCGAGGCCGCCGGCATCACCTCGCGCACCCCCGATCCCCCGCACGGCCGGATCGAGCGCGACGCGGACGGAGAACCGACGGGTGTCCTGCACGAAGGCGCGATGGACCTGCTCGCGGACGTCCTGCCCGCGGCGACCGACGCCGAGATGTACGCCGGCTTCCTCGAGGGTCAGCGCCACCTCCACTCGCTGGGCATCACCGGATGGCAGGACGCGATCGTCGGTGCCTACTCGGGCATGCGGGACGCGGGCCCGACGTACGCCAGGGCCGCTGCGAGCGGTGACTTGACGGGGACGGTGGTCGGCGCCCTGTGGTGGCAACGAGAACGCGGCGAGGAGCAGGTCGCGGAGCTCCTCGCCAAGCGGGAGGAGTACACGGGCGGGAGGTTTGCGGCGACCTCCGTCAAGATCATGCAGGACGGCGTCGCCGAGAACGGGACCGCGGCGCTGGTCGAGCCCTACCTGGACCGCTGCGGCCACGCCACGACCAACACGGGCATCTCCTTCGTCGACCCGGTGCGCCTGCGCCACTACGTCCGCGAGCTCGACGGGCACGGCTTCCAGGTCCACTTCCACGGCCTCGGCGACCGGAGTGTCCGCGAGGCCCTCGACGCGCTCGAGGGCTCCGATCCCGGGCGCCGTCACCAGATCGCGCACCTGCAGCTGGTGCACCCCAGGGACGTCCACCGCTTCGCGGAGCTCGGGGTCGCCGCCAACATCCAGGCGCTCTGGGCCTGCCACGACGACCAGATGACCGAGCTCACCATCCCGTTCCTCGGGTCGGAGCGGGCCGGGCGCCAGTACCCCTTCGCCGACCTGCACCGCGCGGGCGCCCGGCTCGTGGCCGGCAGCGACTGGCCCGTCAGCACGCCCGACCCGCTCGCAGCCATCCACACGGCCGTCCACCGCACGTCGTACGGCGAGCCCGCCCCCACCGGGACCGAGCCGTTCCTGCCGGAGCAGGCGCTCTCCCTCGAGGTCGCCTTCGCCGCCTACACGAGCGGGTCGGCCTGGGTGAACCACCGCGACGACGCCGGCACCATCATCCGCGGTGGCGTGGCGGACCTGGTGGTCCTCGATCGTGACCCGTTCGGGGAGCCGGAGCAGATCGGCGCCGCCCGGGTGCGGTCGACGTGGATCGACGGTGAGTGCGTCTACGAGGCGTGACGCAGCTCGCGCAAGGCGTGGCGG
>DASQTE010000038.1:0-7812 GCA_035642035.1 Blastococcus sp. | reverse complement strand
CGCCACCTTCGGCCGTGTCGGTCAGTGAGCCGGTGACGCCGCTCAGCTTCTCCCCGGCCTTCCGGGCGACGTCCTGCCCGCGGGCCACGGCATAGCCCTTGGCTGCGTCCCCGAGAGTGGACAGGAGACCTCCCTGCCCCTGCTGCTGATCGCCCTGCTGCTCTCCACCGCTGCTGGTCATCACCGCGCTCCTTCCTGGACGTTACGACTGGGGGCTCGCCCAGCGGGAGCTGCCCGCTTGCTCGGGGCGGGTGCGGCCTTCTTGGCGGCCTTCTTCGCAGGCTGACCGCCCTGGGCCGCTGCCTTCTTCGACGGCTGGCCGCCGGCCTTGGGCGCTGCCGACTTCTTCTTCGCGGGCCGCGGCGGCGGGGCCTCGGAGCGCTGAGGCTCCTCGGTGTCCTCGCTCTGGTCGGCTTCGGCTTCGGCGCCTTCGGGCTCCTCCTCGAGGTCCTCGGCGTCCACGTACTCGTCGGCGTCCGCGTCCTCCTCGGTGTCCTCGCCCTGGGCGGCTTCGGCCTCGGCGCCTTCGGGCTCCTCCTCGGTCTCTTCGCCTTCGGCGGCTTCGGCCTCGGCGCCCTCGGGCTCCTCCTCGGTCTCTTCGCCCTGGTCGGCCTCGGCCTCGGCGCCCTCGGGCTCCTCCTCGGTCTCTTCGCCTTCGTCGGCCTCGGCCTCGGCGCCCTCGGGCTCCTCCTCGGTCTCTTCGCCTTCGTCGGCCTCGGCTTCCGCGCTCTTGGGCTCCTCGGCTTCGCTCTCGAAGGTCTCGTCCTCGGCGCGCGCGGTCTCCTCGTCGGGCTTGGAGTCCTCCGCGGCCGACTCCTCCTCCGGCTTGGCCTTGCCCTTCTTCCTGCTGAACAGGCCGGTCACCTTGCCCACCCCACCGGACCGCCCGGTGGCCTTCTCGGTGGCGCCGTCCACGGCTTCCCCGGCCTTGCCCACGGACTCCTGGGCGCTCTCGGCAGCCTGCTGCGCCTTGTCGGCCGCCTTCTGCGCGGCCTCGGTCGCCTGCCCGACCCCGGCGGTCAGCGCGGCGGTGCGCTTCTCGAGCGCCGCGGTGAGAGCCGCGACCTGGCTCTCGATGGTCGCGCCGGCGGCTTGCCGGCCCGCCTGCAGCACGGGTCCGCGGAGCTGGGTCAGCAGCTCCTTGCCCTCATTCGAGTTGGCGATGCTCAGCAGTCCTTCACGGAGCAACTGCTTGGGGTCCATCTTCACGCCGGCCGCCCACATGGCGAGGCCCACAGCGGCCTTGCCCTTCTTCATGCGGCCCAGCAGGTACGCGGCGAGGGCAACGCCGCCGAGCTTCATCATCCCTGGGTTCGGTAGGGGGCTCTCGGTCACTGACTTCTCCTTCGGAGCTCGGTGCTTCGGTGATTCGGTGTTCCGGTGTTCGACGTCGGCCCCCGTTCCGACGATGTGAGTGCTCACCACCCCCATTTGGAGCGTGGTTCGGGCTCCGGGCTGGACGAAAGGTCGTCGAGGAAGCTGAAGACCGGCAGCGGGCCGACGTACTCGATCTCGGCCAGTCCCTGCGCTCGAGCGCGCAGCCGCTCCACCGCGGCGTCGGCGTCATCGATGCGGTCCCGGCGCACCAGGTAGGCGGTCCGCCGCAGCTGCTCGTCGCTGTGCAGCAGGACGGCCTGCTCGGCCACGGCGAGCAGCCCCTCGGTCCACTCCTCCGCGAGGGCCGCCTGGTGCTCGGCCACGCGCATGGCGGTCGCCTCGCCCAGGGCGAGCCGCTCGGCCAGACCGGCGCGCGGCCCCCGCGCCCGCTCGACGAGCCGGTGGACGTCCGGGTCCTCCCGCGCGATCGCGGCGACCGAGGCGTCGGTGTCGAAGGTCAGGTCGAGCCGCAGCTCGACGACGTCGGCCACCGCCTCGAGCCGCCGGGCGAGGCCGTCGGCGTCCGGGAGCAGGACCTCCTCCCGGGCGGCCTCGTCGTCGGGCACCGCCGTCCCCAGGGCGAAGGGGAGCACCGGGGCCTCGGTGACCGCCGCCACCAGCAGGTCCAGATGGGCGACCGCGTCGTCGCCGGTCATCTCGCGTTCCGGCGCGTCGGAGACCAGCGCCACCAGCGGACCGGCGTTCACGGTCCGCACCTCGCCGGGGAGGGTGATCACGGCTGCGTCCCGTTCCCACAGGACGCCGTGGACGAGGACCACGGGTCAGCTCCGCTGCGGGGCTCGGCGGGAGGCCGGGGCCGACCGGCTCTCCTGCCGCTCCCCACCGTCCTCGTCGTCCTCGTCCTTGTCCCGGCCGGTGAGGCCCGAGAGCGCGCCCTGCACGCTCTCCTTCGCCCCGGTCAGCGCGCCCTTCGTCTTCGACTTCGCGCCGCCCTGGGTCATCTCGCGCATGAGCCCGGGGAGACCGGCGACCTGGTCCTGCGGCTGGATGTCCAGGCGGTTCACTGCCTCGGCGAAGCGCAGGTAGGTGTCGACGCTGGCGATGACGATGCGCGCATCGATGGTCAGCAGCTCGATCCCCACCAGCGACACGCGGATGTAGGCGTCGATGACGATGCCCTTGTCCAGGACGACGTCGAGGACGTCGGCCAGGCCGCTCGGGCGAGGGGCACGGTTGACACTCGACATGGTCATGGGGTTCTCCAGACGGGGTGCGGGGACGGGGACGGGTCGTGCCGGGACGGGCGCAGCAGGGCGTCGAGGTCCAGGGGCAGGTACAGGTCCTCGGGAACGACGCCGAAGTGCTCGGTGAGCTCGTCGAAGGTGGTCTCGAGGTCCATGAGGGCGCGGCCGAGCCGCTCGATGTCGGCGGGGGACAGGTCGCCGGCATCCACGCGGCGCAGCGCCTGGCGCTCCACCACCTGGCGGACCACCTCCAGCAGCGTGACCACGAGGCGGCCCAGGCCGCGGCCGACGTCCTCGCCGCTGCCGGCCAGCCGCCGGGCCGGGGACGCCGTCGGGTCCACGTCGGCGTTCACGTCGGGCCCCGCAGGGGATCGGTCGGCTGCACGGCGGTCAGCAGCAGCCGCAGGTCGAGCCGGACGAGGTCGATGCCGGCCAGCGAGATGACGACGTCGCCCCCGACGTAGGCGCCGCGGTGCACCACGCGGTCCAGCAGCTCCACCAGGCTCGTGCCGCTGGTGTCGCCGCCGAGGATGCCCGGCTGCTCACGCACCATCGGGACCTCCGGCGGTGAGTGCGGCGAAGGAGTAGGGCGGCCAGGGGCCGGTCACCTCGAGGGCGAGCCCGCCGGGGCGCAGTTCGCCGCCGAGCCGCTCCGTCTCGGCGAGGAAAGCCGCTTCCGCGGGGGGCGGGACGAGGTAGGCGACGTCGAGCAGGAGCGAGGAGCCCGGGGCGCCGCCGCGGCGGAGCGCCTCGGTGACGTGCGGGGCGAGGGCCTCCTCCAGCACCTGGGCAGCCGTCTGGGCGGTCTGCTCGGCGTGCTCCCGCTCCTGCAGGGCCTGCCGGCGGCGGGCCAGGAACTCGGTGCCGGTCAGATCGGCCCGGCCCTCCCGGGCGGCGACCGGCACGGGCTCGTCCTCGGAGAGGGACCGGACCAGCCGGACGCCCCATTCGCGCGCGTCGCCGATGCGGTCCAGGCGTTCCCGGGCGATGGCGGAGTGCTCGCGCAGCAGCCGGCGGGCGCCGTCCTCGTCGGCGACCACGGTGCCGAAGCGCAGGGGGAGCACCGGCCCCGCGGTGACGGCGGCGCGGACGACGGTGTCGTGCCCCCGGGCCAGGAGGGCCAGGCGGCCCGTCTCGGACAGGTCGTCCGGGTCCACCTGCAGGTCGTCCGGGTCGACCCGGCTGACCAGCAGGCCCAGGCCGTCGTCGGCGACCAGCGTGACCGGCAGGCCGGCCGTCAGGCCGGGACCGTCGTCCGGGTACCGCAGGTCGTCGCGGGTGACCGCGTAGGCGTAGAGCGCGCTGCTCGCGGGCTCTCGGACCTCGCGCTCAGCCGTCTGGGCCACAGGGGACGCCGGAGCCGCCGGAGCCGGTTCGGGGCGCGTCTCCAGAGAGGCTGCGCCGCCGATGGCACGGGCGACGATCGCCTCGGTGAGCAGGTCCGCCAACCGCGCGGTCGCCTGCTCGCGCGCCCGCACCAGCGCCGCCGCCAGCACGTCGGGCGCCGCCTCGTCCACGAGGCGCGCGATCGGGTCGTTGCGGTCCCGGTCGGTCACGGGGGCCCGGGCGCCTTCTGTGACCCCGTCGGTGGTGCCTCGGTGAGCTCCGGCCGGTGTCGGCGCAGTTCTTCCTCCAGAGCGGCGACCCGCTCCCGCAACGCCTCGACCTCCGCAGCGCCGTCCCCGTCCGCCGGCAGTTCCTCGCGCCGGCCGCTGAAGAACGGGTCGTGGCTCCACCAGTCGAGGCCCATCTCGCGGGCGGTCTCGGCGGAGGAGACGAACAGCCGGATCTTGAGCGTCAGCAGTTCGATGTCGAGGATGTTCACGACGATGTCGCCGGCGATGACGATGCCCTTGTCGAGCACCCGCTCGAGGACATCGGCCAAGGAGTCCGGCTGACGGCCCAGGGAGCCGACGACGGAGGACGAGCGGCGGGTGGACGGTTCGATGCTCACGACTGGTCCACCGACCCGCGGCTGAACCGGCGGAGCCGCTCGTAGCTCATCAGCGCGCCGGACTTGTCGACGTCGACGCGGTAGGTGGCCATGACGCTGGTCGTGCTCGGGATGCGCTCCAACTCGACGACGTCGACCAGGACGGACCAGCCGTCCTGCTCACGGCGCACGCCGGTGACAGCCACCGGCTCCAGCCGGGTCAGCTCGGCGAACTGCTCGAGCGCTCCATGTACGACTGTCGCGAGGTCCCCGTGCTCCTCGCGATGGTCTCCGTTCTGACTCACTGGGAACCCACTTTGTCGGGGTCTTGGGGACGAGGTGCCGCTACCCGAGCCCGAAGTGATCAAACGACGTTCACCCGTGTGAGGGGCTGGTCGGACGTGTCGACACGCGTCTGACCTGTGGTTCGCCTCAGGGTTGTGGACGTATTCGCACCGTCGTCGGGTGTTTGCGCCCGGGCCCTGCCCGGGTCAGGCGGGGCCGCAGGCGACCAGGTGCCCGACGGCACCGGCGAACGTGGCCAGACCCGGCAGTGGCGAGGCGAACGGCACGCGGAGGTCGTAGCAACCGCTGCGGCCCTCCACCCTCCCCTGAGCGGGGGTCGGCTCGCGGTGACCGGACGCCACGGCCGCTGAACCCGCGGTGGAGGTGGGCGAGCCCCCGGGGGTACGAGTGGGACGATTGCGCGCAACAGACGTGGTCGGCGCTCGGGGCGCTCGGTCCCGAGCGTCGGGTGGGGGTGCCGAACTGGACGGTCGACTGGCCGAGCTCATCCCGGCACACCCCCGCACCGAGATGCAGCGAGCCGTCCTCGAGCACGACTGGGCCGCCACCGCGCTCGGCGCCGAGGACACGTGGTCGCCGACCCTGCGCACCGCCGCCAGCACGGCCCTGAACTCGCGGTTCGGGATGCTCCTGATGTGGGGCCCCGAGCTGGTCATGATCTACAACGACGCCTACGCCCCCGCGCTGGGCAACCGGCACCCCGATGCGCTGGGCCGGCGGGTCGAGGACGTCTGGGTGGACGTCTGGGCCGACATCCGGCCGATGATCGACGAGGTCTTCGCGGGCGGAACCACCTACTTCGAGGACCTGCCGCTGACCATGACGCGGCACGGGTTCGAGGAGGAGTGCTACTTCACCTTCTCCTACAGCCCCATCGCCGAGCCGGGCGGGACGGTCGTCGCCCTCCTCAACACCGTCGTCGAGACCACCACGCGGATGCTGGCCGCCCGCCGGCTGGTCGTCCTGCAGCGGCTGGGCAGCCTGCCGCGCTCGGTGCACGGCGGTCCCGCCCAGGCGGCCGCGGCCGCCCTCGCGGTGCTGGAGGACGCGCGCACCGACTGCCCCTTCGGCCTCGTCTACCTCGGCGAGGAGGCGCGACCGGTGGCCGCGCACGGCCTCGCCCTGGACACCGAGGCGCTCGAGGACGCATTCGTCGAGCACGTGCGGACGGCCGTCGCGACGGGGGAGACGAGAACCGTCACCGGCCTGGGCCAGGTGCTGCCGGGTCTGGCGGTCCACGGCGCCAGCCCGGCGGGGCAGGCCGACGTGCACACCGCCGTCGTGCTGCCGTTGACGATCGCCGGCCAGAGCGCACCGGTCGGCGCCCTGGTGCTGGGCACCAGCCCGCACCTGTGGCTGGACGACGAGTACCGGACGTTCCTCTCGCTCACCGCCGGCCAGGTCGCCGCCGCTGTGGGTGATGCGCGGGCGGTCGCGCTCGAACGGCGCCGCGCCGACGAGCAGGCGGAGCTCGACCGGAAGCGCGCCTCGTTCCTCACCGAGGTCGCCGTCACGCTGCAGCGCGCGGTCCTGGGCCCGACCGTGCTGCCGGAGGGGTTCGCCGTCCACTACGAGCCGGCGACCGGCACGCTCGAGGTGGGTGGCGACTGGTACGACGTCATCGACCTCCCCGAGGGAGGCTACGGCGTGGTCGTGGGCGACGTCGTCGGCACGGGGTTGTCCGCCGCGGCGATCATGGGCCAGCTCCGCAGCGCCGGGCGGGCCCTGCTGCTCGAGAGCCGGTCGCCGGCGCACGTCCTCTCGGCGCTGGACCGCTTCGCGGACCTCATCCCCGGCGCCTCGGTGAGCACGGTGTTCTGCGCCGTCGTCGACCCGGCGACGGGAGCCCTTCGCTACAGCAGCGCCGGGCACGTCCCGGGCATCGTCGTGGGCGCGGACGGCAGCGCCCGGCTGCTCGAGGAGGCCGGCTCGCTGCCCCTGGCCGTGGTGGTGGAGCGCGACCGGCCCGAGGCGGACGTCGAGCTGGCACCCGGCTCGACGCTCCTCCTGTACACCGACGGCTTCGTGGAGCGGCGGGAGGAGGCGCTGGACGAGGGCATCGCCCGCGCCGTCGAGGCGCTCGTCGCCGGCCGGTCGCTCCCCGTGGAGGACCTGGCGCAGGTCCTGCGGCGGAAGCTGCTCGAGGACGCCCCGGACGACGACGTCGCGTTCCTGCTCTACCGCCGGGGCAGCTGAATCCCGTCCCCCGAACGCCGTCCGGACGCCATTTTCCGCTCGGCTTCCGCGGCCTCTTCGCCTAAGGAAGGACCCCGCTGCCCCCCACCGCTCGCACGCTCGCGGTGGGCCCCTGCAGCGGGGCCATCCCGTTGGTGACTACGCCTTGACGATGGCGGCCACGGGGCCGCCGCCCGACGGGCCCTGATGCACCGCGGCAACCGACACGAAGACGGCCGGATCGCCGGTCACCGACGCGGTCACGCCGCCGACGGTCGCCTTGATCTGGCGGTGCCAGGAGACGTCGGAGTCGTCGAGCATCGCGTTGCGCCGCCCGCGGACCTTGCCGTCCGGAGACGCCTCGCACTTGAGGAACACGTTGACCAGGCGGTCGCCGAGGTCGGTGTGGTGCGGCCGCTCGGGCAGCTCGATACCGGCGTCGCGGATCGCCGCCCAGATGCCGTCCTGGTCGAGGGCGTCCTTCATGACCGAGTGGCCGACGCGGTAGCTGCCGCCGTGCCCGCGGGCGTTGCCGACGACGACGATCTGCGCCCGGTCCAGCTCGACACCCGAGGAGCAGGACGCGACGGCGCTGTAGAGGGAGAGATCGCGCATGATCTGCTCCTGCGTCGGCATCTCGATCTCGCCGAGCGCCACCGCGATGCCCAGCGCCGTCGTGCCGTTGGAGATGTCCATCGAGCCGTGCGGCTCCTCCAGGATGGTCGTCTCGCCGCGCTCGTGGGCGTCGCGGATCGTGTCGATGGTCAGCAGCGGGGTCTTGGTCTGCACGTAGTGCACGTCGGCCGGGTCGGTGAT
>DASQTE010000037.1:0-3722 GCA_035642035.1 Blastococcus sp. | reverse complement strand
CCCCATGCGCTCAGCTACCGGGACATGCTGTTAACGGTGGCCCAGATGACCGGCCGGCGGCGGGTCATCGTGCCGGTACCGGTGCTGACGCCCCGGCTTTCGTCCGAGTGGCTCAGGCTGGTGACCGACGTCGACCTGACCACGGCGGCCGCCTTGGTCGACTCGATGACCAACGAGGTCGTCGTGCACGACCACCGCATCGAGGAGCTCGTCGACCACCGACCGATGGACTTCCCCGAAGCGGCGGCGGCGGCCCTCGCGGCCCGCGCGCAGCGCTTGCGCGGCTCGGCGGATGCAGGCAGTTCGTGATCTCCTGACGCCTGAGCTCCTCCCCGAGACCGTCGAATCCGTGTCGGCGTCCCGGCGGCGCCGGCTCGTCGTCGCCGGGACCCTGGCGGCCGGTGCCGTGGTGCTGGGCGCCACGCTGGCAGCCCCTCGAGGTTCGCTGGCCTTCGCCCTGCTCGGCTTCCTCCTCGCCGCCATCTGGGTGACGGGCAGCGCGGCGGCGGGTCCGCTCCATGTCGGCCCGTCCACCGATCGGACCGAGAGCACACGCAGCCTGCTGGCCGCCATCGTGGTAGGGGGGCTCGCCTTCGTGGCCTTCCTCGGTGCCTCGCTCGTGGCCCAGCGTGTGCCAGGGCTGGACGGCGCCGTCGACTCGGTGCTCGCCACCGCGGACGCCGGACCCCCGGCGGTGGCGTTGGCGATCGCCGTCGTCAATGCCGTGGCGGAGGAGCGCTTCTTCCGGGGAGCACTCCCCGTCGCCGTCGTCGGCAACCATCGGGCTGCGATCGCAACCGCCCTCTACGTGCTGGTCACGGCGGCGACGCTGAACATCGCCTTAGTCGTCGCGGCGGCAGCGATGGGCACGGTGTTCATGCTCGAGCGCCTGGCCACACGCGGCATCCTCGCTCCGACGCTCACCCACGTCACCTGGTCGGCCCTCATGCTCCTGGCCCTGCCCGGCTGAGCGCGAGCAAGGCCAGCGCGATGACACGGGCGACCGCGAACCGGTCACGTACCCCGTGACGCGGTGGCGGCCCAGGCGTTTCGATCAGTCTGGCCGGGCCTCCATCTACCGCATGTCCGACAGCAGCGCGTCGAGCTGATCGGCATCGGCGGCCCAGCCGTCGCCGCCCAGCCGGCGGGCGACCGTCGCGTCCGGCACCCCGGGCCCGCCGGCCAGCAGCGGCACCCCCGGGTACCGGTCGCGGACCGCGGCCAGCGTGCGTGCGGCCGACTCCTTGGCCCCGTCGCTGCCCACGCTGACCCCGACCGCCCGGAGGCGGTCGGTGCGCCCCACCGCCTCGATGACGTCGGCGGCGGGGGTGTTCGGCCCGAGCTCGACCACCTCCCAGCCCCGGGACCGCAAGACGTTGGTGACGAGGGTCAGCGGCAGCCCGTGCAGCTCGCCCGCCGACCCACCGATGACCAGCGTGCCCCGGGTGCGTCCCCGTCGAGCGCAGAGCGGTGCCAAGCGCGCGGCCAGGCGGACGGCAACGGCAGAGGCGACGTGCTCGTCGCCGACGCTGAGGGAGCCCGCCGCCCAGCGATCCCCGATCTCGCGCAGGCAGGGGGCCAGCAAGTCGAGGTGGACCCGGTCGGGGCGCATCCGCGTCACCAGCGCTGACTCGACCACACGCCAGGCACCTGCCTCGTCGCCGGCCAGCAGCCGCTCGAGCAGGCGGGCGCGGTAGCGGCGCCGGCCCGCACCCCCGTGGTCGGCCGCAGCGTCGTCGTCGGCCCGCCGGCGGCCTCTCGGCGGCGGGGTGGACCGGTCGCTCTCGAAGGCGGCGAGGTCGCCCTGGTCGACTGTCCAGCGTCCGGCGCGGCGGGCGGCGATCAGCTGCCCGGTCCGAACGTAGCGGTAGGCCGTCATGTAGTGGACTCCCAAGCGCTCGGCCACCTGCTGGAGCGTCAGGGTGCCAGGCGGGGGGTCGTCCGACCCCGAGGTCATCGGCCCAGCAGTCCGGACGCAGCGACGGCCAGCTTGGTGACAGTGGGAACGCGGGCGCGCATCGAGAACACGTCGTAGTCGTTCGCGACGATCTCGTCGAGGATGCGGCCGTAGAGGACCCGGGCGGTGCGGATGGACCGGGCCGACCACGCGGGAAGCAGCTCGATCCCCTCGTCGGCCGACGAGTACAGCGCCCCGGCCCGGTCGGCCTCGAAACGCACGAGGGCCCGCCAGCCCGGCGTCACGCGGCGCGCCGTGACGTCGACGCCGAAACGCTCGAGATCTTCGGCCGGCAGGTACACCCGACCGCGGTCGAGGTCCTCGCCCACGTCGCGGAGGAAGTTGGTGAGCTGGAAGGCGAGGCCGAGGTCGCGGGCCGGCCCGACGGCCCGAGGATCCCGGCCGCCGAGCACGGGCAGCATCATCTCGCCGATGACGGCCGCCGACCCATCCATGTAATCGCAGAGCTCGTCCCAGGTGCGGTAGGTGGCGACGGTCAGGTCCATGGCCATCGACCGCAGGAAACGCTCGAAGCATGACGGGTCGATGGTGAACGTGGTCGCGGTGTGGGCCACCGCAGCGACGGCCGGCGCGGCCGCCGGGTCGGCGGATCCCGTGGCGAGCGCGGCCTGCAGGGCCGCACGCAAGTCGTCGAGCCGCGCTCGCCGCCCGTCAACGGTCTCGTCGCCTTGGGCGTCGACGATCTCGTCCGCGTGCCGGCAGAAGCCGTAGAGCGCCTGCACGTGGGGGCGGCGCTCCGCAGGGAGCACCTGCGTCGCCCAGTAGTAGGTGGTCCCGTGCCGACGGGTGAGCCGCCGGCACTCGCGGTAGGCGTCGCGCAGGGCGGGCGGCACGGCGAGGTCGCGGGCGGAGAAGGAGCGCGTCGAGCAGACACGTCGGTCCGGCCGGATCATGCGCCCGACCCCAGGCGCTCGGCGGCCAGCTTGCCGGACAGCAGCACCATGGGGACGCCAACCCCGGGGACGGTGCCGGTCCCGACGAACACGAGGCCCGGGGCCCGATCATCGATGTTGGACGGCCGGAACGGCCCCGACTGTGAGAACCGGTGGCTGAGCGAGAACGGCGTCCCCGCAGCCAGGCCTTGGCGGGCCCAGTCGACGGGGTCGACCAGCGACTCTTCAACGGCATTGACCGGGTAGCCGAGCCGCTCGATGCGTGTTGCCAGCTCGTTGCGCACCGTTCCCCGCAGCCGCGCCCAGTCGAGCCCGCCGGTGAGGTTGGGCACCGGCTCGAGCGTGTAGAGCACCGAGCATCCGGGCGGGGCAAGCTCGGGGTCGGACACCGTGGGTACCGACACCAGCAGCGAGGGGTCGGACATGCGCTGCCCGTCTTCGAGGTCCCGAAATGCCCCGCGCCACTCGTGTCCGAAGTGGATGTTGTGATGCGCGTGGCCAGTGGCCGGACGACCCCGGACCCCGGCGTGCCACACGACGGCGGACGGCGAGTAGTGTGCTCGGCGCAGCCGCCCTGGGGGCCGGAGGCCCGGCAGCAGGCCGTAGGCCCCTGGAAGGTCGGCGTTCACCACCACCGCGTCGGCGGTCACCAGCTCGCCAGCGGTGCGCACGCCCCGGGCGCGACCGCGGTCGCCGTCGGCGAGCACGACTTCGTCGACCGACCTCCCGTAGCTGATGCGACCCCCGGCTTTGACCAGGGCGTCCGCCAGTCCGGTGGCGACGGCGTGCATGCCGCCGCGGGCCGCCCACACTCCGGCGACCACGTCCATGTAGCCGATCACGGCCAGCAC
>DASQTE010000036.1:0-11998 GCA_035642035.1 Blastococcus sp. | reverse complement strand
CCGCGCGATGTCGCCGTCCAGCCGGGCGGCCGAACGCTCCAGGGTCGACGCCCGCTCGACCTCGGGCAGCAGGGCGCGGACTTCAGCCGCCTCGTCGCGCAGCGAGCGGGACAGCACCGTGGTGGCCTCCCGGTCACCGGCGACCGCGGCCCAGGCGCGCCGCGCGTCCGCGAGTGCCGCGCCCGACTGCTCGGCCGCCAGCGCGGCCTGGCCGGCCCCCTCCAGGACGTCGCGCAGCGGCTCGGCCCGCCGCCCCGCGTCGCGCTCGGCCCGCACCGGGGCAAGCTCGGTCTCCTGCGCGGTCAGCCGCTCCAGGTCACGGCGGGCGCGGTCCCTCCGGTCGTGGCGGTCGGCGACGGCGCGCGCGGCGGCCAGCTCGGCGTCGATCCGCGCCGCCTCGGCGGCGGCCTCGTCGGCCTCGGTGACCGCGGTGGTGAGCCGCCGGCGGGCCGTCGTCCGCACGGCGGAGACCCAGGCGTCGACGCGCGCGCCGGGCGAGGCGCCGACGAGCTCGGGCGCGAGCTCCTCGGGCACCTCGGCATCCGCGATCTGGGCCACCCGCGCCAGCAGCGTGCTCATCGACCCCCGCACCTGCTCCAAACCCGTGCGCGCGGTGACGCGCTCGGCGGCCAGCCACTCCTCGGCGCGGGCGAAGCGGCCGACGTCGAACAGGGTGCGCAGGAGGCGGCCGCGGTCCTCGGGCTCGGCACGGAGGAACCGGGCGAAGTCCCCCTGCGGGAGCAGCACCACCTGGCAGAACTGCTCCGCTGACAGCCCGAGCCGGGTGCGCAGGTAGTCCGACCCCTCGTCGATGCGGGTGCTGACCGATTCCCAGGTGCCGCCGGCCCGGCGCTGCACGGTGAGCTTGGCCTGCTCGGTGGTCGAGCCGCTGCCCCGCTTCTTCGGGCGCTGTTGCTCGGGCCGCCGGATCACGCGGATCCGCTCCCCGCCGAGCGTGACCTCGCAGGTCACCTCCGTGCGGACCGCGTCGCCGGCGTGGTCGCTGCGCAGCCGGCGTTCCTCCCCGCGGGCGCCGGGGACCGTGCCGTAGAGGGCGTAGACGACGCCGTCGAGCAGGGTGGTCTTGCCTGCGCCGGTGGGCCCCCAGAGCAGGAAGAGCCCGTCGCGGCCGACCTCGTCGAGGTCGACCTCGACCGTGTCGGCGAAGGGGCCGAATGCCGTGAGGGACAGGGAGTGGACCCTCACCGGGCCGCCTCGTCCCGGTCGGCCGCGGTCAGTGCGCGGCCGAGGAGCGCGAGCTCCCCCGCCGCCGCGGGGACCCCGCGCACGTGGCGGACGAACTCCTGGGTCACGTCGAGGTCGCTGCGACCGCGCAGCCGCTCCTGGTAGCTGCGGCCGTCGAGCAGGGCGCCGCTGCCGGTCCACTCGAGGTGCACGCAGTGCGGGAACCGGCCCTGCAGCGCGCGCATCGGGTCGGCGGGGCGGACCGGGTCGGTCAGCCGCGCCGAGAGGAAGTGCGCCTCCGCCGCCGCGTGGGCCGGGTCGGCGAGCAGGTCCGCGAGCGTGCCGGTGAGCATGGTGAGCGGCCGGGGCGTGGGCAGCGGGACCGCCCGGACCTCCGCGAGCCCCGAGGCGTCGAGGTCGAGCAGCCAGGCCTGCTTCTGCTGCCCCGCCTCGCCGAACGAGTAGGCGAGCGGGGAGCCGCTGTAGCGGACGCGCGGGGTGAGCGTCTGCGGCCGGTGCAGGTGCCCGAGGGCGACGTAGTCGACGCCGTCGAAGACCGACGCGGGCACCAGGTCGACGCCACCGACGCTGATGTCCCGTTCGCTGTCGCTCGCGACGCCACCGCCGACGAACGCGTGGGCGAGCACCACGGAGCGCACGCCCGGACGCAGGAAGAGGTCCGCCCGGACGCGGTCCATCGCCGCGGCGAGCACCGCCTCGTGGCTGCGCGCGGTGTCGACCCCCAGCTCGAACCGGGCGATCTCCGGCTCGAGGAACGGCAGCCCGTAGATCGCCACGTCGCCGTGCTCGTCGGCGAGCAGGACCGGGTCGTCGACCTTCTGCGTCTCGGCCCGGACGTGCAGCCCGCCCGCGGCCAGCAACTCGGAGAAGGTGCCCAGCCGGCGGGCCGAGTCGTGGTTGCCCGGCGTGAGGACGACGGCCGCACCCGCTCTGCGCAGCCGGGCGACGACCCGGCTCAGGACGGCGGTCGCGTCGGCCGACGGGACGGCGCGGTCGTACACGTCACCGGCGACCAGGACGACGTCGACCGATTCCGCGGCGACCACCTCGGCGAGCGCTCCCAGCACCGCCTCCTGCTCGGCGAGCAGGTCGGTGCCGTGCAGCGACCGGCCGACGTGCCAGTCGGAGGTGTGCAGCAGGCGCATGGCCGGAAGGTATGCCGGGCCACCGACAGAACCGGACAGGCTCGCCGTGACGGAACGGTCCGCCCCCTCGGACGGTGCGTGACGGCGCCCCACCCACCCCGGCCGTCACAGCCGGAATCGGTACGCCGCTCAGTACGCCGTCGTGCGGTGCCCGCCGCCGTAGCCGTGGCCGCCGCCGTCGACGTCCCGGTCGTCGTAGGTGATGTAGTAGCCGTCGCCCGGCGAGTCGTCCTCGCCGCGGATGTAGCCGGCCGTCTCCTGCGCCCGGCGGTCGGCGTCCTCCTCGACCATGTGGTTGAGCAGCTGCTGGACGCCGTCGCTGTCGGGGATCTGCGACAGCACGGTCGCGTGCTCACCGGCGGACTGGATCGTGATCGTGCCCGAGTTGATGATCCGCTCCCAGAGCGTCTGCGTGAACGAGACGTCGGTGATGCGGGACAGCCCGAGGTCCCGCCCGCGGCGGGACAGGATTCCCTCGCGGAAGAGCAGCCGGTGGGTGGTGATGACGTAGTGCGTCGTCCGCCAGCGGAGCAGCGGCCGCAGCACGGTGACGAGGAGCAGCAGGAGGGCGACGGCGACGATGACCAGCCGCACGACCCCCTGCTGGCGTCCGACCGGGACCATCGCCGCGCCGAAGGACGCCGCGCCCACGATCAGCAGCAGGCGGACGACCGGCCAGAAGACGGCGAGCCAGTGCGGGTGCAGGTGCCGGACGACCTCTTCGTCGTCCGCCAGCAGCTTGTCCGGGTAGGGCATGCCCCCGAGGATCGCTCACGCCCGCCCGTTCGGCGGGCATCCCGGCGCGGAGGGGGAACCGGCGACCCCGGCCGTCACACCGGGCGCACGTGGCGCACGTCGCCGGAGGCCAGCTCGACCTGTCCCTCCGGTGTGGCGACGACCAGCCGGCCGTCCCAGTCGACCGCCCGCGCGGTGCCCTCGAGCGTGGACCCGTCGGGCAGGCTGACGACGACCTCGCTGCCGACCGTGGAGGACCAGGCGAGGTAGTCCGCGGCGAGCCCGGTCGACACCGGGTCGCCGAGCGCCGCCGTCCACCGGCGATAGCGCCGCTCGACCGCGCGTAGGAAGCCCAGCAGGACCGGGGCACGGTCCACCGTCGCGCCGGTGACGCCGGACAGCGACGTCCCGGTGTCCGGCAGCTCGTCGGCCGTCGTCGACACGTTGAGCCCGACGCCGACGACCACCGCGGTTGGGTGGGTGGGCGAGTCACGACCCTCGGCGAGGATCCCCGCGAGCTTGCGGCCGTCGAGGGCGAGCAGGTCGTTCGGCCACTTCAGCGACGCCCGGACGCCGGTCACCTCGCCGACCGCCTCGGCCAGGGCGACGCCGGTGAGCAACGGCAGCCAGCCCCGCCGGGCGGCGGGCACGTCCGGCCGCAGCAGGAAGGAGACGGTCAGGCCGGCCCGGGGAGGCGAGGTCCAGACCCGGTCCAGCCGGCCGCGACCGGCGACCTGGTGCTCCGCGACGAGCACGGCCCCCTCCGCCTCGTCGGCCGCCGCGGCCGCCACCAGCGCCGCGTTGGTGGAGCCGATCTCAGGCACCACCTCCAGGGACCGCCACAGCCCGCTGTCCCGGGTCAGCGACGCGGCCAGCGCCGGCCCGTCCAGCGGGGGCCGGTCCAGGTCGGACCATCGGGGTGAGGGCGTGTCGGGCACTCCCTTACGCTACGGGCCGTGACCGCCGCCGAGCTGTCGAGCGCCGGGGAGAACGTCCCCGCGGACATCGACATCCACACCACTGCCGGGAAGCTGGCCGACTTCGAGCGGCGCGTGCAGGAAGCCACGCACGCCGGCTCGGAGCGCGCCGTCGAGAAGCAGCACGCGGCGGGCAAGATGACCGCCCGCGAGCGGATCGAGGCACTGCTCGACCCCGGGTCGTTCACCGAGTTCGACGAGTTCGCCCGGCACCGGTCCGCCAACTTCGGCATGGAGTCCAAGCGCCCCTTCGGCGACGGCGTGGTCACCGGCTACGGGACCGTCGACGGCCGGCCGGTGGCGATCTTCTCCCAGGACGTGACCGTCTTCGGCGGCAGCCTCGGCGAGGTCTACGGCGAGAAGATCGTCAAGATCCTCGACTTCGCCGTGAAGAACGGCTGCCCGATGATCGGCATCAACGAGGGCGGCGGCGCGCGGATCCAGGAGGGCGTGGTCTCACTCGGTCTCTACGGGGAGATCTTCCAGCGCAACGTGCACGCGTCCGGCGTCATCCCGCAGATCTCCCTGGTCATGGGCCCCGCGGCCGGGGGGCACGTCTACTCCCCCGCCCTCACCGACTTCATCGTGATGGTCGACAAGACCAGCCAGATGTTCATCACCGGCCCCGACGTCGTGAAGACCGTGACCGGCGAGGACGTCACGCTCGAGGAGCTGGGCGGGGCGCGGACGCACAACACCAAGTCCGGCGTCGCCCACTACCTGGCCGAGGACGAGGCCGACGCCCTCGACTACGTCAAGGCGCTGCTGTCCTACCTGCCGAGCAACAACCTCGACCCGCTGCCGGCGCTCGACGTCGCCCCGGCCGAGACCGTCCTCCCCGACGCGCTGACCGACGAGGACCTCGAGCTCGACACGTTCATCCCCGACTCGGCGAACACGCCCTACGACATGCACACCGTCATCGAGCACGTGCTCGACGACGGCGAGTTCCTCGAGGTGCAGCCGCTGTTCGCGCCCAACATCCTGATCGGCTTCGGCCGGGTCGAGGGGCGGCCGGTCGGCATCGTGGCGAACCAGCCCACCCAGTTCGCCGGCACGCTGGACATCGACGCCAGCGAGAAGGCCGCCCGGTTCGTCCGCACCTGCGACGCCTTCAACATCCCGGTGCTCACCTTCGTCGACGTCCCCGGATTCCTGCCCGGGACGTCGCAGGAGTGGGAGGGCATCATCCGCCGCGGCGCCAAGCTCATCTACGCCTACGCCGAGGCCACCGTCCCGCTGGTCACCGTGATCACCCGCAAGGCCTACGGCGGCGCCTACGACGTCATGGGGTCCAAGCACCTCGGGGCCGACGTCAACCTCGCCTGGCCGAGCGCGCAGATCGCCGTCGTCGGGGCGCAGGGCGCCGTCGGCATCCTCTACCGCAAGGAGCTCGCCGCGGCCGAGGACCCCGACGCCCGCCGCGCCGAGCTGATCGCGGAGTACGAGGACACCCTCGCCAACCCCTACATCGCCGCCGACCGCGGCTACGTCGACGCCGTCATCCCGCCGTCGCACACCCGCGTGCAGGTCACCAAGGCACTGCGCGTCCTCGCCAACAAGCGGCAGACCCTGCCGCCGAAGAAGCACGGGAACATCCCGCTGTGAGCGACGAACCGCGTCCGCTCCTCCGGGTCGTCCGGGGCGAGCCCACCGCCGAGGAGCTCGCCGCGCTCACGGTCGTCGTCGCCGCGCTGTCGCAGCGCCGCGAGCGCCGGCGACCGACCCCGGTGGGCGCGTGGGCGTCCTTCGCCGACGGTCACCGGCGCGGGCTGCAGGCCGGCCCCGGCGGCTGGCGCGCCTCCGGCAGGTTCGCGCAGTGAGCAGCGACCGTCGGCTCGTCCTGGCCTCCGCCTCCCCCGCCCGGCTCTCGCTGCTCCGCCAGGCCGGGCTCGCCCCCGAGGTCGTCGTCAGCCACGTCGACGAGTCGGCCGTCCGTGCCCCGCGCGTGGCCGAGCAGGTGGCCCTGCTCGCAGCGGCGAAGGCAGCGGCCGTGGCCAAGCAGGAGACCGACGCGCTGGTCATCGGCTGCGACTCGCTGCTGGAGTTCCACGGCAAGCCGCTGGGCAAGCCCGCCGACGCCGCCGAGGCCCGCGACCGCTGGCAGCGGATGGCCGGCCGCTCCGGGATCCTGCACACGGGGCAGGCGCTCTTCGACGTCCAGGAGGGCGCCGTCGTGGGCCGCGACATCGCCGTCGCCTCCACGGTCGTCTACTTCGCCAGCCCGACCTCGCAGGAGATCGAGGCCTACCTGGCCACCGGTGAGCCGCTGGCCGTGGCCGGCGCGTTCACGCTCGACGGCCTGGGGGCACCGTTCGTCCGCCGCGTCGAGGGCGACCCCGCCGCCGTCGTCGGGCTGTCGCTGACCGTCCTGCGCACCCAGCTGGCCAAGCGCGGGCTGGCCATCACCGACCTCTGGCGCCGCTGACCAGCAGCTCCACCCCGCGAACCACGACCGCCCGTTCCACTCGAAGAGGAGTACCGCCGGTGCAGAAGGTCCTGATCGCCAACCGCGGTGAGATCGCGGTGCGCGTGGCACGTGCCTGCAAGGACGAGGGCCTGACCAGCGTCGCCGTCTACGCCGAGCCCGACCGGGACGCGCTGCACGTCCGCGTCGCCGACGAGGCGTTCGCCCTCGGCGGGACGACGCCCGGCGACTCCTACCTCGTGATCGACAAGATCATCGACGCCGCGCAGCAGTCCGGCGCGGACGCGGTCCACCCCGGGTACGGCTTCCTCTCCGAGAACTCCGACTTCGCCCAGGCGGTCATCGACGCCGGGCTGACCTGGATCGGCCCCTCCCCCGAGTCGATCGTCGCCCTCGGCGACAAGGTGCAGGCACGCCACATCGCGACCAAGGCCGGCGCCCCGCTGGTGCCCGGCACCAAGGACCCGGTCGGCGGCGCCGACGAGGTCGTGGCGTTCGCGGAGGAGCACGGCCTCCCGGTCGCCATCAAGGCGGCCTTCGGCGGCGGTGGCCGCGGGCTCAAGGTGGCCCGCACCATGGAGGAGATCCCCGAGCTGTTCGACTCCGCCGTGCGCGAGGCGGTCTCCGCGTTCGGTCGCGGCGAGTGCTTCGTCGAGCGGTTCCTGGACAAGCCCCGCCACGTCGAGGCGCAGGTGCTGGCCGACACCCACGGCAACGTCGTCGTCGTCGGCACCCGCGACTGCTCGCTCCAGCGCCGCAACCAGAAGCTGGTCGAGGAGGCGCCCGCGCCCTTCCTCACCGACGAGCAGCGGTCGCGGATCCACGAGTCGGCCAAGGCGATCTGCAAGGAGGCCGGCTACCACGGCGCCGGCACGGTCGAGTACCTCGTCGGCGCCGACGGCTCGATCTCCTTCCTCGAGGTGAACACCCGGCTGCAGGTCGAGCACCCGGTGAGCGAGGAGACGGCGGGCGTCGACCTGGTCCGCCAGCAGTTCCGCATCGCCGCGGGCGAGGAGCTGGGGTTCACCGAGGACCCGACCCCGCGCGGGCACAGCATCGAGTTCCGGATCAACGCCGAGGACGCCGGCCGCAACTTCATGCCGGCCCCCGGCCCGGTCACCCGCCTGGAGATCCCGCAGGGGCCCGGCGTGCGGTGGGACTCCGGGGTCGAGACCGGCGGCGAGGTCGCCGGCGCCTTCGACTCCATGCTGGCGAAGCTGATCGTCACCGGCGCCTCCCGCGAGGAGGCTCTCCAGCGCGCCCGCCGGGCCCTGGACGAGCTCATCGTCGAGGGCATGCCGACGGTGGTCCCGTTCCACCGCGCGGTCGTGCGGGACGAGGCCTTCACCAGCGAGCCGTTCACGGTGCACACCCGCTGGATCGAGACCGAGTGGGACAACCAGGTCGCCCCCTACGACGCCGCTCCGGCCGAGCACGGGGAGGAGGCGCCGCGCCAGACCGTGGTCGTGGAGGTCGGCGGACGCCGCCTGGAGGTCTCGCTGCCCGCCGGTCTGGCGGCCGGCGGTGGCGGCGCGGCGTCCGGTGCGGCCGCCAAGCCCCGCAAGCGCGGGGGCGGGCACGGCGGGTCGGCCGCCTCGGGTGACTCCCTCACCTCGCCCATGCAGGGCACGATCGTCAAGGTGGCCGTCGAGGACGGCGCCACCGTCGAGGCCGGCGACCTGGTCGTCGTCCTCGAGGCGATGAAGATGGAGCAGCCGATCGCCGCGCACAAGGCCGGGACCATCTCCGGTATGTCCGCCGAGGTCGGCGCCGCCGTGACCAGCGGCGCCGTCATCTGCACGATCGCCGACGCCCCGGCGGAGTAAGCCGCCGGGGCGACCGGTCAAGGCCCGGTGAGGCCGGCCGCCTGGGTCCAGGTGACAGGACCGCTCTGGAACTGCTGCGTGCAGGCGACGGCGTCGCAGGACATCTCGCCGGTCGGGTAGCCCCAGTGTTCCAGGTCCCACCGGGACCGGATGACGCCGTAGGTCGCCCAGGCACCCGTGGTTGTCGACGACGCGATCGTGCCGCCCTGGAACTCCTGCCGGCACCCGTCGTCGGGCAGCCCGCACGTGGCCGGGGCCAGCGGCACCCGCAGCGGGCCGGCGTCTCCCCCGGACGCGGCCCAGGCGGTGCGGATCGCGCCCTGCACGACCTGCACCCCGGCGGCCGAGGACCAGACCGCCGTCCCGTTCTGGAAGGACTGCGAGCAGCTGGTCGCCCCGCAGGTCATCTCGCCGTCCGGGTACCCGAGCGGTCCGGCCTCGGCGCCGCCGGCGAGCCAGTGCGTCCGGATGGCGCCGTAGGTGGCGTGCGCGCCCGTCGCCGTGCTCCAGAGCACCGACCCGCCGGTGAAGTCCTGCCGGCAGCCTCCTCCGGTCAGCGTGCAGTCGAGATCGGTCCGGGCGTAGCCGAGCGGGCCGCGCTCCCAGCGCGACGCCATCCAGTACTGCCAGATCTGACCCGTCACCGCGTGCGCTCCCGCGGTCGGCGTCCAGTACACCGACCCGTTCTGGAACTGCTGGCCGCAGCCGTCGGCGACCATGCCACAGCCCATCGGCAGCAGCGGGTAGCCCAGCGCGCCGGCCTCCCGGCCGCCGGCGGCCCACGCGGCCCCGATGGCTCCGTTGGTGAACTGCGCGCCGGTCGCGGCCGACCAGGTGGCCGTGCCGCCCTGGAAGACCTGCCGGCAGCCGCCGGCGGCCAGCCCGCACTCCATGTCCGCCGCGGCGTAGCCCAGCGGGCCGCGCTCCCAGCCGTTGCCGGTCCACAGCTGCCAGATCGGACCGGTCACCGCGTGCGCGCCGGTCGCCGCCGTCCAGTACACCGATCCGCCCTGGAACTGCTGACCGCAGCCGTCCTTCGGCAGGCCGCAGCCCATGGGCAGCGACGGGTAACCCAGGGCGCCGGCCTCCCGTCCGCCGGCCACCCACGCGGCGCCGATCGCGCCGTTGGTGAACCGGGCCCCCGTCGCGGGCGACCAGGTGAGGACGCCGCCCTGGAAGGCCTGCCGGCAGCCGCCTCCGGCCAGCCCGCACTCCATGTCGCCCGACGCGTAGCCGAGGAAACCGCGCTCCCAGCCGTGCTGCGTCCACAGCTGCCAGATCGGGCCGGTGACGGCGTGCGCGCCGGTCGCCTCCGACCAGTACAGCGAGCCCTTCTCGAACTGCTGGCCGCACCCGTTGCGGACCATCCCGCACCCCAGGGCGGTGGTCGGCAGCCCGAGCGCCCCGGCCGCGCCTCCGGCGGCCGTCCACGCGGCGCGGATCGGGCCCTGCACCACGATCGTGCCCCGGGACGGTGACCAGACCACCGTCCCGCCCTGGAACGACTGCTGGCAGCTGGCGGCGCCGCAGCCGAGGTCGCCGTCCGGGTAGCCCAGCAGCCCGGCGGGGCCGCCGTTGGCGAGCCAGAAGGACCGGATGGCCCCCGAGGTCCCCCGCAGCCCCGTCGCCGCCGACCAGTACATCGCCCCGGTGCTCGCGAACGTCTGCGAGCAGCCGCCCGCCGCCAGGCCGCAGGTGGTGCCCGAGGTGGGCAGCCCCGTCGTCGCCAGGCCACCTGCCGCCACCCACGCGGCGTGCAGCCCACCGTGGATCGCGAACGCCGCGGGCGAGTCGACGCGCCAGTGGATCTCGCCGTTGGCGTAGGGACGCCGGCAGTACGCGATGACGCCGAGGTTGCCGCAGGTCTCCGCTGCCGTCGGTGGGCCCAGCGGCCCGGTGTCCCCGCCCAGGTCCGCGTGGGCACGGCCGATCGCGGAGAGCGGGTCGACCTTCACCGTCGCGCCGGTCGCCGAGACGGCGGTCACCGTCACGGTGAACCGGCCGTCGGCCAGCCGGACCGGCGTGCTCAGCGGCAGGGCCGTGCGCACGTCGCGCGCCCAGCCGGCCCGAGAGGAGGGCGATCCGTCGAGGAGCAGGGAGTAGTCCGAACCCGCTCCGGGGATGTGCCGCAGCTGCACCCCGGCCTCGAAGCCGGCCCCCGGGATCCAGGCGTCCCGGCCGAGCGCCGGGCGGTACTCCAGCCAGTAGACCTTCCCGGGGCCACCCCACAGCTGGATGCCGCGCAGCCCGCTCAGCTGGGAGACCGGCGCGAGCGTGACGGTCTGCGCCGCGCTCTCGGGGTGGATCTCGCGCATCTCGTGGGGAAGCACGTGCCCGAGACGGGCGGCCTGGGCCATGGACAGCGAGCCGAGCTCGTCCCAGGAGTAGCCCATGACGTCGTAGTAGTCCGCGTAGGGCACCACGGCGCAGGTCCCGGTCTCCAGCGTCGCGTCGCACTGGCGGGCCGACGAGTGGCCGAGGTTGAAGTTGTGCCCGAGCTCGTGGGCGATGACCGACGTCGCGGCCTCCCGCACGTAGGCGTAGCCGCCGTCGACCGTCGTCGGCCCGACCGTGCCGAGGCCGTACGAGCAGTCCAGGTCGGCCGGGGCGCTCGTCACGTACAGCAGCAGGTGCGCCCGGTGGGTGCGGACGAACCCGACCTTCGCGGCCACCTCGTCCCACAGCTCGAAGGGATCGCTGCAGTCGGCCGCCGTCGTGATCCAGTCGTGGCTCTCGACCACGCCGACCCGGCGGTGGGCCTGCTCCCACCAGAAGTCGGCGACCCCGCCGTCGACCACCTCGACGACGTCGTCGAGCGTCGTCCCGTCCTGCACGCCCCCGGCGGGGGTCACCATCACCACGGTGACCTCGTGGTCGAGGAGGACGTCGGCGGGTGCCGTCGGGTCCGGGGCGCCCTCGAGCACCTCGGTCGCCAGCACCTCGTGTGCCCGGTCCAGGCCCTCCTGCGACGCGGCGTCGGCGACCGTTCCCCCGACGGTCAGCTCGACGGTGGCCCCGACGGTCAGGTCGTCCACGTCGTCGGTGTCGAGCCGGACCGTCTCGCCGGTCTGCGCGCGGACGAAACTGAGCAGTGCCCCGTCCGCGTGCTCGACGGCCTCGTCGTGGTCCTCGAACTCCTGCCACACCTGGACGAACTCGCCGACGACGGTGTCCCCGGCCGCGACCTCGTCGTCCGCGGACGCCCTCCCGGGCGCGGTGAGGACCGGAGCCGTGACCGCCACGGCGGCCAGGACGACCAGCAGCGACCGCCGCACGCGCGACCGACCAGCGGAACTCACGACAGACTCCAGACGCAGAGGGACCCGCGTCATCTCAGTCGGAGGATCGGACGGTCCGCGGATGACGCGCCGATACGGTGCGTATGTGACTCGCTACCGAACACCGGTGCGCAGGCGGCGCAGCCGTCGCACGACGAGCAGGGTGGTCCCGGCGAGGGCCGCGCCGGCGACGGCGACCAGGTAGCCGGTGCTGCTCTCGGCGTCGGAGACGCTGCGGAGCATGGTGTCCGAGGCGTGCGCGGTGCCGCTGTGGGCGGGAGCCCGGAGCTCCGCCGGCTGGTCAGTGGCCTCCGCCGGGACCTCGGCGGCCGCTCCGGTACCCGACATCACCACTCCGCCCGGGGCCCGCTGCGGCGCCGGGGCCGGCGTCCCCACGGCGGCC
>DASQTE010000035.1:0-2724 GCA_035642035.1 Blastococcus sp. | reverse complement strand
TTGAGCTGCGCGGCCACGACGCCGCGGGTGCGCCACAGCACCAGGGCGTAGAACTTCATCTGGAACAGCGCCTTGGCCTCGAAGGCCTCGCGCGGCATCGAGCCGGTCTTGTAGTCGACGACCCGGATGGCGCCGTTGGGTGCGACGTCGACCCGGTCGACGAACCCGCGGAGCAGGAGCCCGTCGGGGAGGGTCACCTCGACGAGCTGCTCGCGCCCGTCCGGCTGGATGCGGGTCGGGTCCTCGAGGGCGAAGTACTTCTCGACGAGCTTTCCGGCCGAGGCCAGCCACGCGTCGACCGATTCGGGGGCGTTGGCGTCGGTCTCGGCGCCGTCGTCCTGGGCCACCGCGAAGAGGTCGGCGATGCCCGGCTGGTCGCGCAGCTCGGCCCAGGCGGGCTCGATGAGGTCCTGCGCGGCGGCGACCGTGCGGCCGGCCGCCGGGAGGTCGTAGAGCTTCTCGAGCACCGAGTGCACCAGCGTGCCGCGGACGGCGGCCAGGCTCTTGCGCTCGGGCAGCCGGTCGATCGTGCGGAAGCGGTACAGCAGGGGGCAGGTCTTGAAGTCCGCGGCCCGGCTCGGCGAGAGCGACGGACGGCGGGGCGCGGTCGCGTCGGCAGCCGGCTCCGCGGGGGCGTCGGCAGCCGGTTCCGTGTGCAGGATCGCCGTCATGCGTCCGAGGCTAGGTCGGCCCACCGACAATTCCGACCGGCCGCGCCGCATGCGTACCTCGGGTCACATCGGGGCCGTCCGTAGGCTGGCCGCCCGTGGACACGCAGCACGACACCGCCGAGGCCGCCCGGGCCGCCGAAGCCGCCGCCCCCGGGCCCGACCCGGCGCCGCCGACCCCGCGTGAGCCGGTGCCGGGTGCCTTCGTCGCCGGTGACCGGGTGCAGCTCACCGACCCGAAGGGGCGGCACCACACCGTCGTCCTCGAGCCGGGCAAGCAGTTCCACACCCACCGCGGCGCCATCGAGCACGACCACCTGATCGGCGCGCCGGAGGGCTCGGTCGTCCACTCGACGGCGAACACGGGCTACCTGGCCCTGCGGCCCCTGCTGGCCGACTTCGTGCTGAGCATGCCGCGCGGGGCGCAGGTCATCTACCCGAAGGACGCGGCGCAGATCGTCGGCTTCGGCGACGTCGGTCCCGGCATGCGCGTGCTGGAGGCCGGCGCGGGGTCCGGGGCGCTGACCTGCTCGCTGCTGCGGGCGGTCGGGTCCGGCGGCTCGGTGACGAGCTACGAGCGCCGGGAGGACTTCGCCGACGTGGCGCGGGGGAACGTCGGCGCGTTCTTCGGCGAGGTCCCGGGGAACTGGTCGCTGCGGCTGGGCGACCTGGCCGACCACCCCGCGGAGGAGGTCGTCGACCGCGTCGTCCTCGACATGCTCGAGCCGTGGGCGGTGCTGCCCACCGTCGCCGCGGCGCTGCGCCCCGGGGGAGTCCTGGTCGGCTACGTGGCCACCACGACCCAGCTGTCCACCTACGTCGAGGCCCTGCGCGCGCAGGGCGTCTGGACCGAGCCGCACGCGTGGGAGTCGCTGCTGCGGCCGTGGCACGCCGTCGGCCTCGCCGTCCGCCCGGAGCACCGGATGGTCGCCCACACCGCGTTCCTGGTCACCTGCCGCCGGCTGGCGGAGGGGACCGTCGCGCCCATCCGGCAACGGCGGGCGCAGAAGATCTGAGGAAGGGCCCCCGCTCGCGGCGGGACCCTGCAGGGGGCCTGAGGCTCGTGTGACAGGCCGGTCACGGCCTCCGCGAGCCCACGGCGAAGTGTCCGGACGCGTGTATAGATTTGCGTCTTGAACTCCCTCGATGAGTGTGGAGGTGCGCGATGAGTCTGGGTCCCGACGAGATCCGCGCGCGGCGTGAACGAGACGTCGCGGCACTGCTCAGCCAGATCTCCTACCTCGAGGAAGAGATCGGCCTCCTCCGGCGGAAGGTGGCCGACAGCCCCCGGCAGGTCCGGCTCCTGGAGGAGCGGATCGCCGAGGCCGAGGGCCGTGCGGCGTTCCTGTCGGAGCGCAACGACAAGCTGACGGGCACCCTGCGCGACGCCCGCGAGCAGCTCGTCACGCTCAAGGAGGAGGTCGACCGGCTCGGGCAGCCGCCGTCGGGCTACGGCGTCTTCCTGACCAGCTTCGACGACGGCACGGTCGACGTCTTCACCGGTGGCCGCAAGCTGCGGGTCTCGGTCTCGCCGAACGTCGAGGTCGCCGGCCTGCGCACCGGCCAGGAGGTCATGCTCAACGAGGCGATGAACGTCGTCGAGGCCCGCGAGTTCGAGCGCGCCGGCGACGTCGTCATGCTCAAGGAGCTCCTCGAGCCCGTCGACGGCGTGACACCGCGGGCCCTGGTCATCGGGCACACCGACGAGGAGCGGGTGGTCTACCTCGCCGACTCCCTGACCGGCCAGCCGCTGCGGGTCGGCGACTCCCTGCTGCTGGAGCCGCGGTCGGGCTACGTCTACGAGCGGATCCCGAAGAGCGAGGTCGAGGAGCTCGTCCTCGAAGAGGTCCCCGACATCGACTACGGCGACATCGGCGGCCTCGCCCGGCAGATCGAGCAGATCCGCGACGCCGTCGAGCTGCCGTTCCTGCACTCCGACCTGTTCCGCGAGTACGAGCTGCGGCCGCCGAAGGGCATCCTGCTGTACGGCCCGCCCGGCTGCGGGAAGACGCTGATCGCCAAGGCCGTCGCCAACTCGCTGGCGAAGAAGGTGGCC
>DASQTE010000034.1:0-2099 GCA_035642035.1 Blastococcus sp. | reverse complement strand
GTCATCGGCGGCTCCTTCGGGGCCGGCAACTACTCCATGTGCGGCCGGGCCTACTCGCCCCGCTTCCTGTTCACCTGGCCCAACTCCCGCATCTCGGTGATGGGCGGCGAGCAGGCCGCCTCGGTGCTCGCCCAGGTCCGCCGCGACGGCGCCGAGGCCCGCGGCGAGGAGTGGCCGGCCGAGGAGGAGGAGGAGGCCTTCAAGGCGCCCATCCGCGACCAGTACGAGCACCAGGGCCACCCCTACTACGCCACCGCCCGCCTCTGGGACGACGGCGTCATCGACCCCGCCGACACCCGCACCGTCCTGGGCCTCGCGCTCTCCGCCTGCGCCAACGCGCCCCTCGACGACGTCGGCTACGGCGTCTTCCGGATGTGAGCCCGATGTTCGAGACCGTCCTCATCGCCAACCGCGGCGAGATCGCCGTCCGGGTCATCCGGACGCTGCGCGGGATGGGCATCCGCTCCGTCGCGGTGCACAGCGACGCCGACGCCGGTGCGCTGCACACCCGGCTCGCCGACGTCGCCGTCCCGATCGGGCCGGCGCCCGCCGCGCAGAGCTACCTGTCGATCGAGCGGGTGCTCGAGGCCGCCGTCCGCACCGGCGCCCAGGCGATCCACCCCGGCTACGGCTTCCTGTCCGAGAACGTCGACTTCGCCCGGGCCTGCGAGAAGGCCGGCATCGTGTTCATCGGCCCGCCGGTCGCGGCGATCGAGGCCATGGCCGACAAGATCCGCGCCAAGCGGACCGTGATGGCCGCCGGCGTCCCCGTCGTTCCCGGGCGGACCGAGCCGGGCATGACCGACGACCAGGTCGCCGAGGCCGCCGTCGCCGTCGGCTTCCCGGTGCTGCTCAAGCCCAGCGCCGGTGGCGGCGGCAAAGGGATGCGGGTCGTCCGGTCGGAGGACGACCTGCCCGACGCCATCGCCGGTGCCCGCCGCGAGGCCAGGGGCTCCTTCGGCGACGACACGCTGCTGGTCGAGCGGTACGTCGGCAACTCCCGGCACATCGAGGTGCAGGTCCTCGGCGACGCGCACGGCAACGTGATCCACCTCGGCGAGCGCGAGTGCAGCCTCCAGCGCCGCCACCAGAAGGTGATCGAGGAGGCGCCGTCCCCGCTCCTGGACACCGCCTCGCGGGCGTCGATGGGCCGCGCCGCGGTGGACGCGGCCAGGGCCGTCGGCTACACGGGGGCGGGCACCGTGGAGTTCATCGTCGACGCCGACCGGCCGCGGGACTTCTTCTTCCTGGAGATGAACACCCGGCTGCAGGTGGAGCACCCGGTCACCGAGTGCGTCACCGGCCTGGACCTGGTCGAGCAGCAGATCCGGATCGCGGCGGGGGAGCGGCTGCCCCTCGACCAGAGCGACGTGACGCTCGACGGGCACGCGATCGAGGCGCGGCTGTACGCCGAGGACCCGTCCCGTGGCTTCCTGCCGCAGGCGGGGACGGTGCTCGGGCTCGTCGAGCCGTCGGGCCCGGGCATCCGGCTGGACAGCTCCCTGGCCGTCGGCACGGTCGTCGGGTCGGACTACGACCCGATGCTGGCCAAGGTCATCGCCTGGGCACCGACCCGTGAGACCGCCCGCGCCCGCCTGGCCGGCGCGCTGGGGCACACCGCCGTCCTCGGGGTGACGACGAACGCGGCGTTCCTGCGGGCGCTGCTGAACGACCCCGACGTCGTCGACGGCAGGCTCGACACCGGCCTGATCGAGCGGCGCGGCGACGCCCTGACGCTGCCCGAGCCCCCGCCGCCGCACGTGTACGCGGCCGCGGCCCTGGCGCTGCTGATCGAGAGCGAGCCGGCCGGCCCCGTCGTCGACCGCTGGGGCGTGCCCGACGGCTGGCGGCTGGGCGAGCCCGCGTGGACGGTGCGCCGCCTGCAGGTGTCCGGCGGCGAGCCGGTGGAGGTGCGCCTGCGCGGCCGCTCCTCGGCCGCGGAGGTCCGCGTCGGTGACGGCGAGCCGGTGCCCGCCCGGGCGTTCCGGGACGGCGGCCGGCTGACGGTGAGCCTCGACGGGCTGACGATGTCGTACTTCCTGCAGCACGAGGGCGGCACGGTGTGGCTCGCCGCCGACGGGCGCGTGACGGCGCTGCGC
>DASQTE010000033.1:0-5096 GCA_035642035.1 Blastococcus sp. | reverse complement strand
GCGGCTCGGTCAGCGAGTGGATGACGCCGTCGACGCGCACCCGGGAGAAGCCCTGCGTCTGCAGGGAGCTGAACAGGTCGACGTACTCGCCCTTGCGGGCGCGGACGACCGGGGCGAGCACCTGGAACCGCGTGCCCTCCTCCATGCCGAGCACCTGGTCGACGATCTGCTGGGGCGTCTGCCGGGAGATCGGCTTACCGCAGTTCGGGCAGTGCGGCTGACCCGCGCGCGCGTAGAGCAGACGCAGGTAGTCGTAGACCTCGGTGATGGTGCCGACGGTCGACCGCGGGTTGCGGTTGGTCGACTTCTGGTCGATCGAGACGGCCGGCGAGAGGCCCTCGATGAAGTCGACGTCCGGCTTGTCCATCTGCCCGAGGAACTGACGGGCGTAGGCCGACAGCGACTCGACGTAGCGGCGCTGGCCCTCGGCGAAGATCGTGTCGAAGGCGAGGCTGGACTTCCCCGACCCGGAGAGCCCCGTGAACACGATCAGTGCATCGCGGGGCAGGTCGAGGTGGACGTCCTTGAGGTTGTGCTCTCGGGCGCCGCGGACGACGAGCCGGTCCATGTGGTTCCTGTCAGTCGCTGTGGCTAGATGCATCAATCGAGGCCAGCGCCCCGGCTCCGGGAGCTGTTCCCGTCACCCGGCGCGCCCGGCTGTCGCCCCCGTCACGCGTCCGGGGCGGTTCGCCGCCGCCATGGACAGGTGCTCAGGCAGGAGCCTGGGCGGTGGGTGCGATGGGGTCGAAGACGGGTGCGTAGCGCCGCCACGGCTGCAGACGCTCCAGCTCTCCGGCCAGCCAGAGTAGTCGTCCTTCGGCTCCCGGGGGGCCGACGATCTGGACGGCGACGGGCAGCCCCTCCGGCCCGGTCCCGGCCGGCAGCACGGCCGCAGGGAGACCGGCCAGGTTCCATGCCGCCGTCCACGGCGCCCAGCGGGCATTCGCGGTGATGTTGGCCAGGAACCCGCGCTCGTGCCACGGCCGGGCGGCCAGCGGAGGTCCCGTGGTCACCGGGCTCAGCAGCACGTCGACGTCGCCGAAGAACGCCACCATGCGCTCCCGGAAGCGCTCCGCCGTCCGTGGCCGGACCAGGCCGGCCCGCCGCACGAGGCGACCGATGCGGGCGTGCGTCCGGCTGCGCGGCTGGAGGGCACGGCGGTCGATGCCGAGGTGCTCCGCGTCGTCCTCGGCGCCGACCATCCAGCGGGCCAGCGCACCCGCGGCCGCGCCGAGGGTGATCGGCGGCTCGCGGCGGACCACCGTGTGGCCCGCGGCCGTCAGCCGGGCGACGACGGCGTCGACGGCCGCGCGGGTGGCAGCATCGGCGCGCACAGCCGGGACGGGCGACCTGGTCGTCAGTGCGATGCGCAGCGGACGGCCGGGGGCCTGCGGTTCCGACGGCTCCTCCCCCGCCAGGACCGCGTGCGCCACGGCGAGGTCGGCCACCGTGGTCGCCAACGCGCCGTTGACCGCCATGCCGGACCAGTCGTCGGCGCCGATGTCGGCGGGCACGACCCCGGTGCCCGGCTTGAGCGTGACCAGTCCGCAGGCCGCGGCCGGGAGGCGCAGGGAGCCCATGCCGTCGTTGCCGTGGGCGATCGGCACCGACCCGCTGGCGACCGCCGCGGCGCTGCCCCCGGAGCTGCCGGCCGGCGACCGGGCGGTGTCCCACGGGTTGCGGCTGACCGCCCCGGGACCGTCGGTGGCCGCGTAGAGGCACAGCTCGGGCGCCCGCGTGATGCCGACGACGATCGCGCCGGCCTTGCGCAGCCGGGCCACGACCTCGTGGTCGCGGGCTGCGGGTTCCGTCGGACAGGCCGGGGACCCGTCGGTGCAGACTTCCCCGGCGACGGCGACGTTGTCCTTGACAGCGACCGGGACGCCGGCGAGCGGCAGGGCGAAGCGGGTGAGCGCGGTGTCGATGGCGTGCGCCTCAGCCAGCGCGGCCTCGCGGCGGACCACCCGGAAGGCGCCGACGCGGGCGTCGACGGCGTCGATGTGGTCGAGGTGGGCGCGGACGACGTCGACCGCCGTCACCTCGCCGGAGCGCACGAGCCGAGCGATCTCGGTGGCCGGCAGCCCGACGGTGCCGGCTGCGCTCGGAGCAGGTCGGGCACTGTCGAGAGCTCCGCTAGCGTCCATGCCAGGACCGTAACTGCGACCGCTGACACTTTCGATCGGAGTCCTCGATGAGCACCTCTCCCCCGGCCGGCGACCGCAGGTACACGGGCGACGTCGAGGTGGGCGGGCCGGCCGACGTCCGCGAGCTGCCCGGGCTGACCATCAGCAAGCTCGCCGTCAGCGAGATGGCGAACAACGTCTACCTGCTCCGCTCCACGGCTACGGGCGAGGGCCTGCTGGTCGACGCCGCCGCAGAACCCGAGGCGGTGCTGGCGCTCATCGGCGACGGGGGCGTGTCGACCGTCGTCACGACGCACGGGCACTGGGACCACCACCGGGCGCTGCCCGAGGTCGTCGAGGCGACCGGCGCGGTGACCGTGGCGGGCACCGCCGACGCGGCGGACCTGCCGGTGCCCGTGCAGCGGACCGTCGAGCACGGGGACACCCTGACGGTGGGCGACCAGACCCTCGGGGTCGTGCACCTGCGCGGGCACACGCCCGGGAGCATCGCGCTGGTGTGGCGGGGGCCCGCCGACGCCGGTGTGCACGTCTTCACCGGTGACAGCCTCTTTCCCGGCGGTCCTGGGAGGACAACGAATCCGACGGACTTCCATTCGCTCATGGACGACTTGGAGGAGCGGATCTTCGGTCGCTTCGACGACTCGACATGGTTCTACCCCGGCCACGGGAACGACAGCACGCTCGGCGCGGAGCGATCCCACCTGGAGGAGTGGCGGGCAAGGGGCTGGTAGTCGCGCTGAAGGCGGCTTCACAGCTATTCCCAGGCTAGGGCTTTGAGCCAAGACCTCCGGTCGGCGTCGGTGATCGAGCCGGGTGAGCGCGCGACGGCCGTTCGCCCGCTGACGGCCGCCTCCCGCCGCTGGAGTCCGGCCAGGTGCTCCTCGGTCGGGCTGGAACTCGGAGTAGCAGTCGGCCTCGGCCACTTCGTCGTTGGTCCATCCCACGGCCGCCCGCTCACCACAGCTGGGACATGACTGCCAGGTCACCGGCTCGCTCATGCCGCCCCTGTTGCCCGACGGGCAGTGCAAACTCTTCTACCCGCTCCGCGAGCGCGTCACCGCAGCCTCGCTCTGATGCCACGGGCGGACGCGCAAACCGGTTCGCGTCATCCCCGGCGGAGTCGACGGTCCGACAGGCTCCTGGGTCCCCAGGCGATGGCCGCCCCGGCAAGCATGAGCAGCACATGCATCACGTTGTCCGCGTGATCTACGCCCAGGAAGTTCCACTCCGGGAAGTAGATCGTCACCATTCCGGCCAGGAGCTGCAGTCCGAAGAAGAAGTAGAGGACGGCTCCGAAGGCGCGCGTCGCTGGAAGCGACCGCATCACACAGAGCCCGGCGACGCCGACGATGACGTGCAGCACGTTGTGGGCAGGGTTGAGGTCGAGGCCGAGCAGTTCATGCCGGGTGACGCCGAAGAAGGGATGGACGCTGCCTGCGTGAAGCAGACCCGCGACACCGAGCGAGATGGCGAACAGCCCGACGGCACCCGCTATCCCTTGCGGCAGGCTCATGCCATACCTGGGCAGGATCCGAACGCCCACATCCGTCGCCCCCTCCCGGTGTGCGCGATGCATCTCGATCCGCTCTACCTGCTCCGAGGAGGTCAGGAAGTCTACGACTGGTGGCCGGGTGGCGCAGGCTCTCACTGCCCGCGCCGCACCCGGTCCCAAACTCACGGGCGTTCGTCCAGCCGGACGTCGTGCGCCCGGCCCGGTGCGAGGAAAGCGAGAAGCCGCTCTCCCTCGGCTCCGACCTCGTCCCGCTCGGCGGCCGTCAGCGGTCCGGACGGCCGGACGTTGAGGATGGTGGCGTCGTCCTCGCGGCGGGCCGCCCAGGTCGCCCGGAGCAGCCCGTCGACCAGGACCGTCCCGACCCAGCCGCCCGGGCCGCCCAGCTGCAGGACGTGGTCGCCCTCGGCCACCACTCTGGACCGGTCGGCATGCGAGAGCACGACGTTGTCGTACTCGGCGAGGAACCGGACCGGCGCCGGGGTCCCCGGATCCGGCAGCGGCAGATCCGGGAGGTCGAACAGCTCGGCGCCGTCGTCGCCCCGGAAGCGGCGGAGCCCCGGGCCCATCCCCTCGACGACCTCCCGCAGCTTCGTCAGACCGCACCACGCCTGGACGTCGCGGACGGTCGCCGGCCCGAACGCACCCAGGTAGCGGCGCACCAGGTCCTCCGGTGACATGGCCGACGGGGGCGCCGGACCGAGCCAGGCGTCGACGGTCGTCATGACCGCGGCTCCCGCACCGCTCCACAGCCCCCGCGGCGGCGGCTGCACCCAGGGCACCCAGTAGCTGACGCAGAAGGCCACCGCCTCGGCGTCGAGGCCGGGATGCCGGCGCGCGAGCTCCCGTTGGAGCTGCGCCCGTCCCATCGGCGAGACGGCCATCAGCTCCGCGGCCTCGGCGACGACGCCCGAGACGTCCTGCCCCCGCAGCCGCTGTCCCCACACGGTGCTGGACGCCGTGCGGTCGAGCACCGGCTGGAGCAGCGGCCGGAGGGCGAGCGCGTCGGCCGCCGTCACGGTGTGGATCGTCGTGCGCATCAGCTGGGTGCGGACAACCGCCCGAGACGTCATCAGCGCGTCGAGGTCGGCCGGGTCATAGCCGGCCAGCCGGTCCCACAGCGCGAGGTGCGGCACCTGCGGGACCTGCGCCTGGAGGCCGACCAGGTGCTCCAGGGCCGCGGCGACCGGGCGGTCCACGCGCTCCAGCAGCAGCTGCCGGGCCAGCGTGGCCCGGCCGAGTGCGCGGCGGCCGAGGACGTCAGACACGTCGGCCCTCAGTCGACCCGGCTCGCGCGCACCGTCAGCGGCTCGGCCGAGGCGTCGGGGACGTGCCCGTTCGCCCCTGCCGGGAGCTCGGCGGGAAGCGGCTCCTCCGCCGCGTCTCCGGGGTTGTCGGCGGTCGGCAGCCAGCGGGCCCACCAGCGGAGGATGTGCTCGAAC
>DASQTE010000032.1:0-7271 GCA_035642035.1 Blastococcus sp. | reverse complement strand
CGCTTCAGCCCCTCGAGCTTGCGGGCCTGGTCGACGACCTCGGCGGCGCCCGGGTCGGACTCGTACCGGGCGCGGAACTCCGCGGCCTCCTTGTACCGCGGGTGGGCCGGGTCGAAGATCCCCGACAGCGGGATGTCCTTGCCCATCACGCCCGGGGGCATCAGCTTGGTCAGCTCGTCGCCGACCGAGTAGGGCCGGTCGAGCACGCGGGCGGCGTCCTTGATGGCGGCCTTGGCCTTGATCGTCCCGTAGGTGACGATCTGGCTGACCCGCTCCTCGCCGTACTTCTCCGACACGTAGCGGATGACCTCGCCGCGGCGGCGGTCGTCGAAGTCGATGTCGACGTCGGGCATGGAGACGCGCTCGGGGTTGAGGAACCGCTCGAAGATCAGGCCGTGGGCCAGCGGGTCGAGGTCGGTGATGCCCATGGCATAGGCGGCCAGGGAGCCCGCGGCCGAACCACGGCCCGGTCCGACGCGGATGCCGTTGTCCTTGGCCCAGTTGATGAAGTCGGCGACCACGAGGAAGTACCCCGGGAAGCCCATCTGGCAGATGATCCCGGTCTCGTAGTCGGCCTGCTTGCGCACGTGGTCGGGGATGCCGCCGGGCCAGCGCTTGTGCAGGCCGCGCTCGACCTCCTTGATGAACCAGGAGGTCTCGTCCTCCCCCGGCGGCAGCGGGAACCGCGGCATGAGGTCGGCGCCCTCGGTGAAGGTGACCTCGCACTGCTCGGCGACCAGCAGCGTGTTGTCGCAGGCGACCTGCAGGTCGCCGGGGAACAGCGCGCGCATCTCCGCCGCGCTCTTGAGGTAGTAGCCGTCGCCGTTGAAGCGGAAGCGGTTGGTCTCGTTCAGCCGCGACCCGGTCTGGATGCACAGCAGGGCGTCGTGGGCGGCGGCGTCCTCCTTGTGCGTGTAGTGCAGGTCGTTGGTGGCCAGCAGCGGGATGCCGAGGTCCTTGGCGATGCCCAGCAGCGCCGGCCGGGTCTTCTTCTCGATCGACAGCCCGTGGTCCATCAGCTCGGCGTAGAAGTTCTCCTTGCCGAAGATGTCCTGGAAGTCCGCCGCCGCCTGGCGGGCCTTGTCCTCCTTGCCCGCGCGCAGCCACATGTTGACCTCGCCCGACGGGCAGCCGGTCGTGGCGATCAGGCCCTTGCCGTAGCGCTCGAGCAGGTCGCGGTCGAACCGCGGCTTGCGGTACTGCCCCTCCAGGCTGGCCAGCGAGGAGATCCGGAACAGGTTGTGCATGCCCTCGGTGGTGCGGGCCAGCAGCGTCATGTGGGTGTACGCGGCCTTGCCGCGGTTGGACCCGCCGTCGCCCTCCTCGTCGATGAGGTTGTCGCCGAAGTCGAAGGGCGCGCGGTCGAACCGGGAGCCGGGCGTGTAGTAGCCCTCCATGCCGATGATCGGCTTCACGCCGGCCCCGGTCGCCTGCTTGTAGAAGTCGTAGGCGCCGAAGACGTTGCCGTGGTCGGTCATGGCCAGGGCGGGCATCCCCTGGGCGGCCGCGGCAGCGGTGACCTCGGGCAGCTTGGCCGCGCCGTCCAGCATCGAGTACTCGGTGTGGACGTGCAGGTGCGCGAACGAGTCGGACGGGCTGCTCACGGGCACTCCTCGCTGTCCCCCGCAAGCGGGAGGTGCCCCCAGCGGGGCGAGCCCGTTCGCGGGGCTGCTGTACTCATCGGTTCGCTCGCAAGCTCGCTCACGGTGCGGTCGGTGCTCCTCAGTGGTCGTGCGTGCCCGGCCGGCATGGTCTCCGGCGGGCGACCGGCGGGGAAGACCGGCGTGCGAGCCCTCGGGAGAGGTGTCTCGGGGTTGCCCTCGATCCTCGCACTGGAAGTTGTCTACGCCGAGGGTCTGACAGGACGTGTCTCCTCACAGGCGGACCGCTCCGTCACACCGGCCCCGGCTACCGCAGCGCCCGTCGCATCGTGACGTGCCGGATGCCGGCCTCCACGTACTCCGGGCCCACCGCCCGGTAGCCCGCACGCTCGTAGAAGGCCCGCGCGGTGACCTGCGCGTGCAGCTCGACCTCCCGGGCGCCTCGCCGCCGGGCCTCGTCCTGGAGCACGTCGAGGACGGCCGCGCCGTACCCCCGGCCGCGGGCGGAGGCGTCGGTCGCCATGCGGCCGATCGCCGCGGTCCCGTCGTCGCGCAACAGCAGCCGCCCGGTGGCGACCACCACGCCGGCCGCGTCGCGGACCACCCCGTGCACGGCGGTCGCGTCGGCGGCGTCCTGCTCGACCTCCGGCGGGACGCCCTGCTCGTCGACGAAGACGCGGGTGCGCAGCGCCACGATGCCGGGCCAGTCGGCGGGCCCCGCGACCGAGGCGACGATCCGGCTCACGCCGTCCGCCCGGCGGGCAGGGCCCGCGCCGGGACGAGGAGGAAGCGCAGGTCGATGAGCGCGTGCAGGACGACGGGCAGGAGCAACGAGCCGGTGTCGAGGTAGACGGCGGCCATGACGCCGCCGAGGACGCCGGTCGTGACGATGCCGACCCGCCCCTGGTAGGCGTGCGCCAGGCCGAAGGCCACCGCCGCGACCAGCACGAGCACCCCGGTCGGCAGGCCACCGGCCAGCGCGGCGACCACGGCGAGGAAGAAGCCCCGGTAGAGCCACTCCTCGCAGACGCCGGCCGTCACGCCGACGAGGGTGAACAGCCGCCGCTCGGCGGCCGTGCGGGGCAGCAGCGCGAGGGTGGCGGCCCCGGACGGCTCGGCGTGGCGCCCCTCTCCGGGCCGGCGGGCCGGTTCCGCGGCCTCGAGGAGCGCACCGGAGCGCAGCACGCGGGTGGAGGCGACCACGAAGAACAGGACCAGCAGCACCACTCCGGAGGTGAGCAGCCCCGGCCACCGCTGCGGCCACTGCAGGCCCACGGCGCCGGCGTCGACACCCGGGGCCGACAGCCAGACGATCAGCGCGAGCACCGCCAGCCCCCACTCGAGCACGAGCAGCCGGCGGTAGAAGGAGCGGCGGGCACCGGGGTCGGTGCGCAGGCGGCCCTCGAACCGGCGGTGCAGGACGTGCCCGACCATCGGCTCGCCGACCACCAGGTACCCCGCGACCACGACCGCCGCGAGGGCGGCCGGCCCGAAGTCGGCGAGGGAGCCGGGGAGGTCGCTCACCGCGGGCGGCTCACGCCTCGGCGCGCAGGAGCGTCAGCGCGCCGGCGAGGTCGGGCGGGTACTCGCTGGTGAACTCGACCCAGCGCCCGTCGGCGGGGTGCGGGAAGCCCAGCCGCACGGCATGCAGCCACTGCCGCTCGACGCCGAGCCTGGCCGCCAGGGTCGGGTCGGCGCCGTAGGTGGTGTCGCCGACGCACGGGTGCCGGAGGGCGGAGAAGTGCACCCGGATCTGGTGCGTGCGGCCGGTCTCGAGCCGGATGTCGACCAGGCTCGCCGCCGGGAAGGCCTCCACCACCTCGTAGTGGGTCACCGAGGGACGGCCGCCCTGGACGACGGCGAAGCGCCAGTCGTGCTTGGGGTGGCGGTCGATCGGCGCGTCGATCGTGCCGCGGGACGGGTCGGGGTGGCCCTGCACCAGGGCGTGGTAGCCCTTCTCGACGGTCCGCTCCTTGAAGGCGGCCTTCAGCGCGGTGTAGGCGCGCTCGCTCTTCGCGACCACCATGACGCCGGTGGTCGCGGCGTCCAGGCGGTGCACGACCCCCTGGCGCTCGGCGGCGCCCGAGGTGGAGATCCGGTAGCCGGCCGCGGCCAGCCCACCGATCACGGTGGGGCCGTCCCAGCCGGGGCTGGGGTGGGCGGCCACCCCGACGGGCTTGTCGACGACGACCATGTCGTCGTCGTCGTGCAGGATCGTCATCCCGACGACCGGGCGCGGCGCGACGGGTTCGCCCGGCGGCGGCGGCAGCTGCACCTCGAGCCAACTGCCCCCGGTGAGCCGGTCACCCTTGCCGCGGACCCGCCCGTCGACCACGACGTTGCCGGCGTCGGCGACGTCGGCCGCCGCCGTCCGGGAGAGGCCGAACAGCCGGGAGAGCGCCTGGTCGACCCGCTGCCCCTCGAGCCCGTCGGGCACCGGCAGGGCGCGGTGCAGGCCGGGAGGTGAGGTCACGGACCCATTGTGACGGGTGGGCGCGACCGGCCGGTTCAGGCGGCGTCTGCGGCCGCGCGGTCCTTCGCCGTCGAGCCGTCGAACTCGATGCCGCGCAGCGCCAGGAGGACGCCGAGGATGCCGCCGCAGACGATCGCGGAGTCGGCGACGTTGAACACCGGGAACACGCTGCCGTCGGGGCCGAACACCGACAGGAAGTCGACCACGCCCCCGCGCAGGAAGCCGGGATCGCGGAAGACGCGGTCGACGAGGTTGCCGAGCGCCCCGCCGAGCACGAGCCCGAGCGTGACCGCCCACGCGGTGGAGAACAGCCGCCGCGCGCTCCGCACGATGACGACGGCGACCGTCGCGGCGACCAGCGTGAACACGACGGTGAAGCCCTCAGCGAACGAGAAGGCCGCACCGGTGTTGCGCAGGTTGGTCAGGTAGAGCGCGCCGCCGAGCAGGCGGATGTCCTCGCCCGGCTGGATCGTCGCGACGACCGCCAGCTTGGTCGCCAGGTCGGCGAGCAGCACGACGGCGGCCAGGGTGAGCAGCAGCCGCGTCCGCGGACGGCGGGTGGGTGCGGGCGTCTCCACCGCGTCGGGCTGCTCGGTCACGCCGACGACGATAGCGGCGCGGGCGGCCCGCCCCGTCACTCGTCGCCGGGCTCGTCCGGCGCGAGCCAGGCGGCCGCGTCAGGCGGCAGGCCCCCCGTGCAGGGCGCGCTCGAGAGCAGCACCCGGCCCTGGCCGGTGAGGTCGACCGGCTCGCCCGAGAGGTTCACGACGCACCGGAACGACGGCCCGCGGTCGAACGCCAGGACGCCCTCGGCGGACGGGCGCCAGGTCATCGGCGTGTCCCGGCGGCGCAGGCGCAGCGCGTCGCGGTAGAGGGACCAGGTGGAGTCCGGGTCGGCCACCTGGACCGCCGCGGTGAGGGCCGACCACGACGGCGGCTGCGGCAGCCAGGTCGGGACGCCGTCCCGCGTGAAACCGAACGGTGGGCGGTCGCCCTCCCACGGCATGGGCACCCGGCAGCCGTCGCGCCCCCGGACGGTCCGGCCCGAGCGCTCCCAGGTCGGGTCCTGGAGCACCTCCTCGGGCAGGTCCTCCACCTCGGGCAGGCCGAGCTCCTCGCCCTGGTAGACGTAGGCGGAGCCGGGCAGGGCCAGCGTGAGCAGGGCCGCCGCCCGCGCGCGGCGCAGGCCGAGGGCGAGGTCGGTCGGCGAGGCGGGGAGTGCGGCCCCGCCGAAGGCCGCCCCCGTGTACGCCCGGCCGAAGCGGGTGACGTGACGGGTCTCGTCATGGCTGGAGAGGACCCAGGTGGCCGGCGCGCCGACCGGTCCCAGCGCGGCGAGGGTGCCGTCGACGACCTGCCGCAGCGAGCCGGCGTCCCAGGGCGAGGTGAGGTAGTCGAAGTTGAAGCTGGTGTGCATCTCGTCCGGCCGCACGTACCGGCTCAACCGCTCGGGGCCGTTGACCACCGCCTCGGTGACGAACAGCCGGTCGCCGTCGTAGGAGTCCCCGATCCGCCGCCAGCGCCGGAGGATGTCGTGCACCTCGTCGACGTCCCAGTGCGGGTTGTCCACCCACGTCCGCGACTCGAACGCCGCGCCGGGCGCGTGCCCGGCGTCGGGCAGACCCGACGCCTTCGCCATCGCCGGTGCGGCGTCCACCCGGATGCCGTCGATCCCGCGGTCGAACCAGAACCGCAGGATGGCGTCGAACTCGTCCCGGACGCCCGGGTGCTCCCAGTCGAGGTCGGGCTGCTGCGGCGCGAACAGGTGCAGGTACCACTGCCCCGGGCGGCCGTCCGGCTCGACCACGCGGGTCCACGCCCGGCCGCCGAAGGCGCTGATCCAGTCGTTGGGCGGCTCCGCTCCCCCGGCCCGGCCGTCGCGGAAGAAGTACCGGTCGCGCTCGGGCGACCCCGGCCCGGCGGCGAGTGCCGCGACGAACCACGGATGCTGCTCGGACGTGTGGTTGGCGACCAGGTCGGTGATGACGCGCAGACCGCGCGCGTGGGCCTCGGCGAGCAGCGCGTCCGCGTCGGCCAGCGTCCCGAAGCGCGGGTCGATGGCGCGGTAGTCGGCGACGTCGTAGCCGCCGTCGGCCATCGGCGAGGGGTACCAGGGCGTGATCCAGACCGCGTCGACCCCCAGGTCGGCGAGGTAGGCCAGGCGGGTGCGGAGCCCGCCGATGTCGCCGACCCCGTCACCGTCGGAGTCGGCGAAGCTGCGCAGGTAGACCTCGTAGACGACGGCGTCGCGCCACCACGGGCCGCGGGCCGGGCCGGCGACCGGGGCTCGGGAGCCCCGGTCGCCGCCACCCTCAGGCAGCGCCGACCGCGGTCGCGCCGCCCTGCGCCGTACCGACCCGGGCCTCGTCGACCTGCTCCACCCGGTCCTGCGTCGCCATGCGGGTCAGCTCGGCCCCGGCCTCGGCGTCGCGAGTGAGGTTCTCGCCCGTCTGCGGGTCGAACACGTGCACCTTGCGGCTGTCCAGCCAGAACTCCGCATCCCGGCCCTCCCGGATCCGGCTGGTCGAGTCGATCGAGACGATCGCCTGCGTGCGCAGCTCCTCGGAATCGAGCTCGCGGGACAGTTCGCGCAGCTGGGTCGTGATCGCCTCCGGCGCCTCGTAGGGGATGTAGGCGAACTGCGAGTCCCCCAGCCACTCCGTCACGTCGACCCGGGCCCGGAAGGTGGAGCCGAGCGGGCGCTTGGCCTCGTCGACCAGCGACGCGTCCTCGAAGTACTCCGGCCGGATGCCGACCATCAGCAGCTCCTTGCCGGCGAGCTTGCCGGCCCGCGCCGGGTCGATCTCGATGTCGCCGAAGGGCGTCTTCAGCTTGTTGCCCTCCGGGGTGGCCGGCAGGAAGTTCATCGGCGGGGAGCCGATGAAGCCGGCGACGAACAGGTTGACCGGCTGCTCGTAGAGCTCGCGCGGCGAGGCGACCTGCTGGATCTTGCCCTTGCGCAGGACGCAGACCCGGTCGCCGAGGGTCATGGCCTCGGTCTGGTCGTGGGTGACGTAGACCGTGGTGATGCCGAGGCGCCGCTGCAGCCGCGAGATCTCCGTCCGCATCTGCCCGCGCAGCTTGGCGTCGAGGTTGGACAGCGGCTCGTCGAAGAGGAACGCCTCGGCCTGCCGGACGATCGCGCGCCCCATCGCGACGCGCTGCCGCTGACCACCGGAGAGGTTCGCCGGCTTGCG
>DASQTE010000031.1:0-27097 GCA_035642035.1 Blastococcus sp. | reverse complement strand
GAGCGCGACCCCGGCGGCGATCCCGACGGAGCTCTCCAGCGCCGACGACACCACGCACGGCAGGCCGTGCGCCTCGGCGACCCGCAGCGCCGCGCGCACCCCGCCCAGGGGCTGCACCTTGAGGACGACGACGTCGCACGCTTTGCGCAGGTCGACGCGGAGCGGGTCGGCCGCGCGGCGCACCACCTCGTCGGCGGCGATCCGCACGTCGATCCGCCGGCGCAGCGCCGCGAGCTCCTCGAGCGTCGCGCAGGGCTGCTCCACGTACTCGAGCCCGACCCGGTCCAGCTCGCCGATCCGCGCGACGGCGGTGTCGACGTCCCAGGCGGCGTTCGCGTCGACCCGGATCGCGCCCGACCGGCCCAGCGCGTCGCGCACGGCCTCGACCCGCGCGAGGTCGTCAGCCGGCGTCTGGGCGGGCTCGGCCACCTTCACCTTGGCCGTGCGGCAGCCGGAGGCGGTGACGATCGCGTGGGCCCGCCCGGCGTCGACGGCGGGCACGGTCACGTTGACGGGCACCGAGGTGCGCAGCGGCTCCGGCCAGCCCTCGGTCGCGGACTCCACCGCCGCGGCCCACCACCGGCGGCTCTCGTCGACGTCGTAGTCCCAGAACGGGGAGAACTCGCCCCAGCCGGCCGGCCCGCGCACCAGCACGCCGTCCCGGACGTCGATGCCGCGGAAGCGGGTGCGCAGCGGCACCCGGTACACGGCGGTGATCACCGACCGAGCTTAGGTGAAGGACCCCGCTGCCCCCGCCGCTCGCAGGCTGGCGACGGGCCCCTGCAGCGCGGCCGCATAGGCTTGCCCGTCGTGGCCAGGCACCTCTTCCTCGTGGCCGCACCGGACCTCACGACCGACGTGCTGCGCGCCGCGCTCGACGGCCGGCAGCCGCTCGCCGTCCTGCCCGACGGTCCCGCCGCCGTCGTCGAGGCCGCGCGCGCCGTCCTCCGCCCGGAGGAGCCGCTGGAACCGGGCGCCGACCTCGTCGTCGTCACCTCCGGCAGCACCGGTGGCGGCCGTGGCGTGCTCCTCCCGGCGTCCGCGGTGCGGGCGTCGGCCGCCGCCACCCTCGACCGGATCGGCGGGCCGGGCGGCTGGCTGCTCGCCCTGCCGGTCTCCTCGATCGCCGGGCTGCAGGTCCTCGCCCGCGGGATCCTCTCCGACCGGCCGGTCACGCGGCTGCGCCGCGACGAGCCGCTGGCCGTCGCCGTGGCGCGGCTGCCGGCCGGCCGGCGGTACACCTCCCTCGTCCCGACCCAGCTGCGCCGCTACCTCGACACCGAGCCCGACGCGCTGCGCGGGTTCGAGGCGATCCTGGTCGGCGGCGCGGCCACCGACACCGCCCTGCGCGAGCGGGCCCGCCGGGCGGGCGTCCGCGTCGTGACGACCTACGGCATGACCGAGACGGCGGGCGGGTGCGTCTACGACGGCCGCCCGCTGGACGGCGTCCGGCTGCGGGTCGCCGAGGGGGTCGAGCTGGCCGGGCCCACTGTCGCGCTGGGCTACCGGCTCGACCCGGCCGCGACGGAGGCCGCCTTCGCCGACGGGTGGTTCCGCACCCGCGACGCCGGCACGCTGGACGCCGACGGTCGGCTGACCGTCACCGGCCGGCTGGACGACGTCGTCGTCTCCGGCGGGGTGAACGTCGCCCCCGCCGCCGTGGAGTCCGCCCTGCGCGAGCACCCCCGGGTCGCGGACGCCGTCGTCTTCGGCCGGCCCGACGAGACCTGGGGGCAGCGCGTCGTCGCCGTCGTCGTCCCGGCCGCGGGGACGACGCCCGAGCTCGGCGACCTGCGCTCCTGGGTCACCGCCCGGCTCGGTGCCCCGGCCGCTCCGCGGCAGCTGCACGTCCTGGACGCGCTGCCCCTCCTGCACACCGGCAAGCCCGACCGCCACGCGGTCGCGGCGCTGACCCCGGAGGTCTGATGGCCACCCCCGCCCAGTGGATCGCCGGCGCCCGGCCGCGCACCCTCCCGGCCGCGCTGGCCCCCGTGCTCGTCGGCACCGGCGCGGCCGCCGCGCTGGACGGCTTCGACCTGCCGGCCGCGCTGCTGGCGCTGCTCGTCGCCCTGGCCCTGCAGGTGGCCGTGAACTACGCCAACGACTACTCCGACGGCAAGCGCGGCACCGACGCCGACCGGGTGGGACCGATGCGCCTGGTCGGGTCCGGGGCCGCGGCGCCGGGGCAGGTGCTGGTCGCTGCCTGCCTCGCCTTCGCGGTCGCGGCGGTGGCCGGCCTCGCGCTGGCCGCCCTGTCCAGCTGGTGGCTGGTCGCGGTGGGCGCCGTCTGCATCGTCGCCGCCTGGACCTACACCGGTGGCCCCGTCCCCTACGGCTACCGGGCGCTGGGCGAGGTCTTCGTCTTCGTCTTCTTCGGCCCGGTCGCCGTCGTCGGCACGACCTTCGTGCAGACCGGCCGCGTCGAGGGGCTGGCCGTCGTCGTCTCGGTGCCGATCGGCCTGCTGATCGTGGCGATCCTGGTGGTCAACAACCTGCGCGACCTCGACGGCGACGCCGCCGTCGGCAAGCGGACGCTGGCGGTGCTGCTCGGCGACCGGGCCACCCGGTTGACGTTCGCCGGGCTCTTCGTCGTCGCCTTCGCCGTCGTCCTGGCCGTCGGCATCACCCGGCCGTGGGCGCTGATCGCGCTGCTCGCCGTCCCGCTCGCCGTGCCGCCGGCGCGGACCGTGCTGCGCGGCGGTCGGGGGCCGGCGCTCGTCGGTGCCCTGCAGGGCACCGGGCTGCTGACCCTCGCGACCGGTGTGCTGCTCGGCGCCGGGCTGGCGCTCAGCAGCTGAGGACGGCTACTCGGTGCCGCTCAGCCGGGTGCGCAGGTCCTCCTTGGCGGCACGGCGCGTGACGCTGCGCGCGACGAGCCCCTCGTTCAGCCGCTCCCGCGAGGGGCGCAGCAGGAAGTAGGACACCGGCATCGACAGGAGCAGGCCGAAGAGCAGGCCCGTCCAGAAGTCGAGGCCCACCAGCCAGAGGACCAGCACGAGGGCGGCGGCGATGGCCAGCCGGCCGACCGTGTAGATCAGCAGCCACGGCAGGATCTTCGGCGGGGTCGCCGGCCCGCCCGTCGGGCCGGCCGGGACGGTGTTGTTCTCAGCCATGACGGCCTTCCCACTTGGTCGAGAGGACAACTGTCGTGCGGGTGCGCGCGACGCCCCTGATCCGGTTCAACGCGCCGATGGTGGCCTCGAGTGCCGGGATGTCGGTCACGCGCACCTTGAGCACGTAGCCCTCGCTGCCCGCGACCCGCCAGCAGTCCTCGATTCCCGGGACCTCGCGCATCGCGGCCTCGACGCCGGTGTCGTCGACCGCGTCGCTCTCGATGACGCTCACCAGCGCGGTGACGTCGAGCCCGACCGACGCCGGGTCGACGACCGCGCGGTAGCCGGTGATGACCCCCGCCGCCTCCAGCTTGCCCACGCGCTCGTGCACGGCGGGCGAGGAGAGGCCGACCTGGCGGGCGAGCTCGGCGTAGCTGGCCCGGCCGTTGGCACGCAGGAGGTCGATCAGCTGCTGGTCCACGGCGTCGATGGCGTGCTCCGTCCTGAGGGGATCGCTCCGTCCGGCACCGAGTATCGCCGCGGACGTACCCTGGGTGCCGACGAGGGGGTTCAAGCGTGGTGTTCCTGGTGGTGCTCCTGATCGCGGTGGCGATCGTCGTGCTGGTCATGCGGGCGGCTGCCGCCCCTGGGCGGCCGGGCGGAGGGCTGCGCGCGCCGCGGCCGCCGCGCGGCCCGCGTCCCCAGCGGCCGACGCGGCCGCTGGCTCCCGACGACGACCCGGAGTTCCTGCGCGAGCTCGACCGGCGGACCCGACGGGACGACGGCTCCCCCGCCTGAGTTCAGGCGACGCGGCTCACGCCGAGCAACCGTCGCCAGCTGCGGCGCGCGACCGGTGGTGCGGGCTCCACGGGCACGCTGTCGACCTCCCCGCCGTCGACCGCCCCGTTCTGGGCGGCCTCGGCGATGTCGAGGTCCGCGGGCCACCCGAGCCCGCCGCCCTCCGGAGCCGGGGTGCCGGGCCAGCCGACCGGCCCCTCCGCGGCCGCGTGGTGGACGGCCGGGGTGGACCGGTGGGCGAGTGCCTCGGCGACGATCGGATCGGCCGATGCCCCTTCGAGCGCCGCGTGCTTACCCACAGTGAACCCCCATGTGTCCGGCGGACCGTCGTCCCGGGGGCATGGAAGCACGGGACGACCGTTCCCGTCATCCTCCCGCGCGCGGGACCACCCGCGATTCTGGTGACCCAGCGTGAGGGCGGCGGGCTCAGTCGACGCCGGCGTAGCTGTGCAGGCCGGTCGAGACCATGTTCACGAACGTCAGGTTGAAGATCATCACGAGCAGGCCGACGACGTTCACCCAGGCCGCGGGCCGGCCGCGCCAGCCGGCCGTGGTGCGGGCGTGCAGGTAGGCGGCGTAGACGACCCAGGCGATGAAGGCCCAGGTCTCCTTGGGGTCCCAGCCCCAGAACCGGCCCCAGGCGGCCTCGGCCCAGATGGCGCCGGCGATGACCGTGAACGTCCAGATCGGGAAGCCGAAGACGGCCGTCCGGTGCGCGACCCGGTCGAGCACGGCCGCTCCCGGCAGCCGGGACAGCAGGCCCCCGGCGTCCTCACCCGCGGCGACCCGCTCGTCGTGCCGGACCTTTGCGAGGTAGAGCACGCTCGCGATGCCGCTGACGAAGAAGATGCCGAAGCCGATGATCGCCGTGCTCACGTGGATGGCCAGCCAGTACGACCGCAGGGCGGCGACCAGGGGGCCGGCCTCCGCGTAGAGGAACAGCCCGATCAGCACCATCGCCACGACCACGGGCGCGAGCACGAACAGCCCGATGTGCCGCAGGCCCGGCGTCCGCAGCGCGAAGACCAGGTAGGCGACGACGGCGACGAAGACGGTGGCCGTCGAGAACTCGTACATGTTGCCCCAGGGCAACCGGTCCGTGGCCAGCCCGCGGGTGACCAGCACCGCGCCGTGGGCCAGCGCACCCAGCGCCGTCAGCCCCAGGGCGATGACGCCCCAGCGGCGTCCGCGGGTGTCCTCGGCGGCCGGCGCGGGGACCTCCTCCGCCACGGTCGCGCCGCCGGCGGCCACGAGCTCCCGGGTGCGCGCCGTCCGCCGTCCGAAGGCCAGCTGGGCGCTGAACGCGACGACGGCGAGCGAGTAGAGCGCGACGCTGATCGAGAACAGGTTGTCCGACAGCGAGGCCAGCTGGTCAGGAGTCACGCGGGGGGTCCTCCGGTTCAGGTGCACGGGTGCGGGCACCGAGCGCGGCACCCAGGTCGTCGGTGAGCGCGGCGAACCGGGGCGCGTTCTCGCCGCTGCCCCGGGTGAGCGAGGCCAGCGTGAGCACGGTACCGCCGTCGCCGGGCGCGGCGGCGGCTCGGGCGAACACCCGCTCGCGGCGCAGCAGCAGCATCCCCAGCAGGCCGGTGAGCAGCGCGATGGAGGCGACCAGCACCCAGGTCTGGCCCGGGTCGTGGGAGTACTGGAGGGCGGCGAACTCGCGGTAGCCGGTGAAGGCGATCGTGGTCCCGTCGGGCAGCGTCGTCGCCTCGCCGACCGCCAGGTTCGCCGAGCCCACCTCGGTGAGGCTGCCGCGGTCGATCTGGGAGGCGTCGAGCGAGTACACCGACTGCGGGATGCCCGAGTCCAGACCGAGGTAGCCCTGGTAGGCCACGATCGCGACCTGCGGCGCCAGCGGGCGCGGGTCGACCGAGGTCAGGATCCCGCCCTGCACCAGCCCGGTCGGGGCGAAGAACCCCTCGATCGCGAGCTGGTCCTCGCCGTCGGCCTGCAGGTCGGGCACCTTGAGCGCGCCCTGGCTCGCCATCGTCGACTGGTCCGAGGGCAGGAACGGCACCGAGACGTCCTCGAGCGCGGTGCCGTCGGGCCGGGTGACGGTGAACGTCGGGCTGAAGCCGTGACCGGTCACGTAGACGCGGTCGCCGTCGAGCCGGAGGGGCTCGTTGACGCCGATCGTCGTCGACCGGCCCTCCTCCCCCGGGCCGCCGTACCGGATGTCCGCCGTGAACGAGGCGGCCGTCAGGTTCTCCTCGTACTCCGCGCGGAAGTCCTCGAGGTCGATGCACAGCGGGCTGAGGTCGCCGCTGTCGATGAGCGGGCCCGACGAGTACGTGTCGTACTGCTGGAACGAGTTGCAGAAGCCCTGCCCCTCGGTGACCAGGATGCTGCCCTCGTAGCCCCAGAGCTTGCCGCCGGCCAGGCCCAGGAGCAGCGCCACCAGCGAGAGGTGGAACAGCAGGTTGCCGGTCTCCTTGAGGTAGCCCTTCTCGGCCGACAGCTCCGGCCCGCGCGCACCGTCCCGCCGGACGACGCGGAAGCGGCGGACCCGCAGCTCCTCCTCGACGACGTCGAGGGCCTGCGCGGCCGGCAGCGGGCTGCGCAGCTCGCCGGCGTCGGGCAGGCGCAGCAGGTTGCGCGGCGCGGCGGGGGGCGCGGCCCGCATCGCCCGGAAGTGCTCGAGCCCGCGGGGCAGCACGCAGCCGATCAGCGAGACGAACAGCAGCAGGTAGACGGCGGCGAACCACGGCGAGCTGAAGACGTCGAACAGGTACAGCCGGTCGAGGATCGGCGCGAGCGTCGGGTGGTCGGCGAAGTAGCCGTTGACGTTGTTCTGCGACAGCGAGCGCTGCGGCAGCAGCGAGCCGGGGACGGCGGCGAGCGCGAGCAGGAACAGCAGCACGATCGCCGTGCGCATCGCGGTGAGGCGCCGCCACCAGCGCAGGAGCAGCCCGGCCCCTCGGCGCGGAGCCGACGGCGACGGCGCGGCCGGCGGTCGCGGCGGGGCGACCGTGCTCACAGGGCAGACTCCCCGAAGCCGGTCGCGGCCAGCCAGGAGCGCAGCCACTGCATCATCTCGGTCCAGGCGCCGGTGAGCAGGAGCAGCCCGACGAGGACCAGCACCGCGCCGCCGAACCGGGTCACCGAGCGCGCGTGCCGCCGCAGGAACGAGGTGGCCCCGACCGCCCAGCGGGCGCCCAGCGCGACGAGCACGAAGGGCACCCCGAGCCCGATGCAGTAGGCGACGCTCAGGACGGCGCCGCGGGTCGCCGTCGCCTCGGAGAAGGCCAGCGAGTAGACCGCCGACAGCGTCGGACCGAGGCACGGGGTCCAGCCCAGGCCGAACACGATGCCGAGCAGCGGCGCCCCGGCGAGCCCGGCGACCGGCCGGGCGGTCAGCCGCTTGGTGCGCTGCAGCAGCGGGAGCCAGCCCAGGAAGGCCAGGCCCACGACGATCGTGACGACGCCGAAGACCCGGTTGAGCAGGTCGGCGTGCTGCACCATCAGCCGGCCGAGGCCGCCGAAGGCCGCACCGAAGGCGACGAAGACGGCGGTGAAGCCGAGCACGAACAGGGATGCGCCGAGCACCATGCGGGCCCGCGGGGGGACGTCGGTGCGGACCGCCGTCGCCGTTCCGCCGGGGTGGGCCGGTGTGACAGCGCCGGACGGGTCCGAGGGCGCCGGTCCGGCGCCGGAGCCGACCAGCCCGGTGACGTAGGAGAGGTAGCCGGGCACCAGCGGCAGTACGCAGGGCGAGGCGAAGCTGATCAGCCCGACGAGCGCGGCGACGGCGGCCGCGACCAGGAGCGGCCCGTCGGTGACGAGGCCGGCGAAGGTCTCACCCACGTCAGGCCTCCTCCAGCACCAGGTCGATCACGCGGCGGAGGTCCTCCTGCGACACCTCGCCGGTGTAGACCGCAGCTACCCGGCTCTCGCGGTCCAGGACGATCGTGGACGGGATCGCGTTCGCCGGGTAGTCCCGGAACGCCAGCGCCACCTCGCCGCGGGGGTCGTAGAGCGACGGGAAGCCGATGCCGAAGCGCTCGATGAAGGCGAGCGCGAACTGGCGGTCGGTCTCCTTCACGTTGATACCGAGGAACTGCACGCCCGCGTCGGAGTAATCGGCCGAGACGTCGCTGAACTCCGGGGTCTCCACGCGGCAGGGCGCGCACCAGGACCCCCAGAAGTTGAGGACGCCGACCTGCCCGTCGAGCTGGGCGGAGTCGAAGGGGTCCTCCGTCTCCAGCAGGGTGCCGGCGAAGTCGGGTGCGGTCGCCCGCTCGCCGGGCGGGATGACCTCACCGGTCGGGGTGGCCTCGACGAACCGGAACTCGCCGCCGTTGTTGACGTCGACCTGGTCGGCGCCGGTCGAGCAGCCGGCCACCAGCAGGGAGGCGGCCAGGGTCAGCAGCGCGCGCCTCATGCGCCCGGCACCGCGTCGGGGTCCGTGGCGCCGGCGGGCTCCGCGTACTCGAGACCGGCGAAGCGGTCGCCGTCGTAGGTCAGCGACGTCACGCTGGCCAGGCCGCACTGCCGCCGGCGCGGGTCGTGCGCGTACCGGCGTCCCTCCAGGTGCAGCCGGGTGGTCCAGATGGGCAGCTGGTGGCTGACCAGGACGACCTCGGAACCCCGCGCGGCGTCCCGCGCGGCCTCGACGGCACCCAGCATCCGCGCGGCGATCTCGACGTACGGCTCGCCCCAGGAGGGCCGGAAGGGGTTCCGCAGCCGCCACCAGGTGCCCGGCGCGCCGAACACTCCGGCGGGGCCGGCGACGCGCATGCCCTCGAAGGCGTTGCCGGCCTCGATCAGCCGGTCGTCGATGCCGATCGGCAGGGACAGCGCCTCGGCGATGGGCGCGGCGGTCTGCTGGGCCCGCTCGAGGGGGCTGGACACCAGGGCGGTGACGTCCTTGCCGACGAACCACTCGGCGGCCGCGAGCGCCATCGCCTCACCCGTGGTCGAGAGGCGGTAGCCGGGCAGCCGGCCGTAGAGGACGCCCTCGGGGTTGTGGACCTCGCCGTGGCGGAGGAGGTGGACGACGGTGGTGTCGCTCATGTGGACCGCTCGCTCGGCAGCTCGCCGGTGCGGTGGGCGTCGACCTCCGCGGCCGCGCGGGCGGCCGCCGGGAGGGCCTCGAGCACCCGGTCCAGGGCCTCGCCGGACAGCGCCGCGTTCACGAACCACGCCTCGAACGCCGACGGCGGGAGGTAGACCCCGCGGGCCAGCAGGGCGTGGAAGAAGGCGGTGTAGCGGGAGACGTCCTGCGTCCGCGCGTCGTCGTAGTCCCGCACCTGGCGCTCGTCGGCCACGAAGAAGATCGAGAACATGCTGCCGGCCTGTTGCACGCGGTGCGGCACACCGGCGGCGAACAGGGCGGCGCTGGCGGCGCCCCGGAGGACGGCGGCCACCTCGTCGCAGTGGGCGTAGATCTCGTCGGTGCAGTTCCGCAGCGTGGCGAGGCCCGCGGCGACGGCGACCGGGTTCCCCGACAGCGTGCCCGCCTGGTACACGGGACCGATCGGCGCCAGGTGGTCCATGAGGTCCGCCCGCCCGCCGAAGGCCGCGGCCGGGAGCCCGCCGCCCATGACCTTGCCGAAGGTGAACAGGTCGGCGTCGACCGGGTCGAGGCCGTACCAGCCCGAGCGCGAGACGCGGAAGCCGGTCATCACCTCGTCGAGGACCAGCAGCGCGCCGTGCGCGGCGGTGATGCGGCGCAGCTCGGAGTTGAAGCCGTCGAGCGGGGGGACGACGCCCATGTTGCCCGCGGCGGCCTCGCTGATGACGCAGGCGATCTCGCTGCCCCGCTCGGCGAACACGGCCGCGACGGCGGCGACGTCGTTGTAGGGCAGCACGATCGTGTCGGCGGCCGCCCCGGTGGTGACGCCGGGGGTGTCTGGCAGGCCCAGGGTGGCGACGCCGGAGCCGGCCGAGGCGAGCAGCGCGTCGACGTGACCGTGGTAGTGGCCGGCGAACTTCACGACCAGCGGCCGCCCGGTGGTCCCGCGGGCCAGCCGCACCGCCGACAGCACCGCCTCGGTGCCGGAGTTGACCAGCCGGACCTTCTCCACCGGCGGCATCCGGTCCCGGATCTCCTCGGCGAGGTCCAGCTCGCCCTCGGTGGGGGCGCCGAAGGACAGCCCGCGCCGCGCGGCGGCCGTGACGGCCTCGATGACCGCGGGGTGCGCGTGGCCGAGCAACAGCGGGCCCCACGAGCTGACCAGGTCGACGTAGCGCCGTCCGTCGGCGTCGGTGATCCAAGGGCCGGAGCCCTCGACCATGAACCGCGGGGTGCCACCGACGGCCTGGAACGCCCGGACCGGGCTGTTCACGCCGCCCGGGATGATCTGCCGTCCCCGGGCGAAGAGGTCGGCCGAGACCGGGGCCTCGTAGGTGTAGGCGGAGCTGTCCAGCGAGGTCACGGGCCCAGTGTCCCCTGTGCTCCCGGGGTCTCGCCGGGGGTGTCGGCCGCCGTGCCGGTGAGGCGCGCCACCAGCGCCTCGTACAGCGGCGCCGGGTCCCGCGTCGGCACCAGGACCGTGCGCCCGTCGGCGAGCTTCAGCGGAAGCCCGGTGCGCCCGCGCGGCAGCGACCAGCCACCGCCCAGCACCGGGGCGCCGGCGTCGACCCCCGAGTCGACCGCCCGGAGGTGGTCGACGTCGATCTCCGACAGCGGCACCCGCTCCCGGCCGACCGAGAGCGCCGCATCCGGGCCCGCGCCGTCCACGCGGACGGTCCACACGCGCCGGGCCGACAGGCAGCCGATGGCGACGATGCCGAGCACGACGACCAGCGCCAGCCAGCCGGACCACGGCAGGTCCTGGCCGGGGAGCAGGGCCTCGAGCGCCACGAAGGCGGCTCCCGCGCCGGCGACGATCCAGAACGGCCGCCAGGAGCCCCCGTGCTCGACGAACGACCTCACCGGATCAGCGGGTGAGCAGCCGCGCGGCCTCGACGGCCCAGTACGTGAGGACCGTCCCGGCACCGGCGCGGCGGATGGCGGTGAGCGTCTCCAGGATGGCGCGCTCGCGGTCCACCCAGCCGTTGGCGGCGGCCGCCTCGACCATCGCGTACTCGCCGCTGACCTGGTACGCGCTGACCGGCACGTGCACCGCGTCGGCGACCCGCGTGATGATGTCGAGGTAGGGCAGCGCCGGCTTGACCATGACGGCGTCGGCGCCCTCGGCGAGGTCCTGCGCCACCTCGCGCAGCGCCTCGTCGGCGTTGGGCGGGTCCATCTGGTACGTCGAGCGGTCGCCGAACTGTGGCGCACCCTCGGCGGCCTCGCGGAACGGGCCGTAGAAGCCCGAGGCGTACTTGGCCGCGTAGGCCAGGACCGGCGTCTCGGTGTACGCAGCGCCGTCCAGGGCCTTGCGGATCGCCGCGACCTGGCCGTCCATCATCCCGCTGGGCGCGATGACGTGGGCCCCGGCCTGGGCCTGCGCGATCGCGACGGCGGCGTAGCGGTCGAGGGTGGGGTCGTTGTCGACGACGCCGGCCGGGGTGACCACGCCGCAGTGCCCGTGGTCGGTGTACTCGCACAGGCACAGGTCGGCCATGAGGACGAGCTCGGCGCCGAGGTCGGCCCGCAGTTGCTGCAGCGCGACGTTGACGATCCCGTCGGCGGCGTCGGCCTGGGAGCCGACCGGGTCCTTCTCACCGGGGATGCCGAACAGCATCAGCCCGCCGATGCCGGCGTCGGCCGCCTCGTGCGCGGCCTTCCGCAGCGAGTCCAGGGTGTGCTGCACGACGCCGGGCATCGAGCGGACGGCGACCGGGTCGTCGATGCCCTGCTTCACGAAGACCGGCAGCACGAAGTCCGCCGGGGCCAGCCGCGTCTGGGCGGTCAGGCGCCGCAGCGCGGGCGTCGACCGGAGCCGGCGCCCGCGCGCGAAACCGTCGGTCACTTCTCGGCCCCGTCCTCCGCGGCGGCGCGGAGGGACTCGGCGTACTCGGCGAGCGCGTCCACCAGCGGGGCGACGGCCGCGGTCTCCGGCTGCACGTCCACGCGCAGGCCGAACTCCTGGGCGCTGGCGGCCGTGGCCGGGCCGATCACCGCGACGACGGTCTTGGCGTGCGGCTTGCCGGCGATGCCGACCAGGTTGCGCACGGTGCTCGACGAGGTGAAGCAGACGGCGTCGAAACCGCCGCCCTTGATCGCCTCGCGGACCGACGCGGCCGGCGGAGCCGCCCGGACGGTGCGGTAGGCGGTGACGTCGTCGATCTCCCAGCCGCGCTCCTTGAGCCCGGCGGCGAGGGTCTCGGTCGCGATGTCGGCGCGGGGCAGCAGCACCCGGTCGATCGGGTCGAAGACGTCGTCGTAGGGCGGGAAGTCGGCCAGCAGGCCCTGGCTGGACTGCTCGCCAACGGGGACCAGCTCCGGCTGGATGCCGAACGCGCGCACGGCCTCGGCGGTCTGCTCGCCGACGCAGGCGACCTTGACCCCGGCGAACGCGCGGGCGTCCAGGCCCAGCTCGGCGAACTTCTCCCGGACGGCCTTCACGGCGTTCACCGACGTGAACACGATCCAGCCGTAGCGGCCGGTGACCAGGCCCTTGATGGCGCGGTCCATCTGCGCGGGGCTGCGCGGCGGCTCGACGGCGATGGTCGGCACCTCGACGGGGACGGCCCCGTAGGCACGCAGCCGGTCGCTCATCTCGCCGGCCTGGTCCTTGGTGCGCGGCACCAGGACCCGCCAGCCGAACAGCGGCCGGCTCTCCCACCAGGACAGCCGGGCGCGCTTGTCGACGGCGGTGCCGACGGTGGCCACGACCGGGCCGGTGAAGGCGTCGAGGCCCGCGGTCTTCTCGGCCACGGCGGCGAGCTTGGCGACGACGCTCTTCTGCGCCGTGCCCGAGCCACCGGTGGTGACGACGACCGGCGTGCCGCCGGAGAGGCCGCCCTCGACCAGCCGGGCGGCGGCGTCGGGGAGGTCCTCGGCGTTGCCCTGCAGCACCAGGGTCCCGCCGGTCGCGTGCGTGGCGGAGGCCAGCGCCGCGACGTCGACGCCGCTGCGCAGGTCGGCGGTCACCGTCGTGCCGCCGGTGGCGACGCCGGCGTAGGCCGGGACGGCGGTGGCGGTCGCGACGCCGGGGACGACGTCGAAGGGCACGGAGGTCCGGCCGACGGCCAGCACCTCCTTGACCACGACGTCGGCGGCGTAGGGGTCGCCGGCGACGAGCCGCACGACGACCGCGCCCTTCTTGGCGGCCTCGACGGCGGCCTTGGCCACCTCGGCCGGCTCACCGACGGCCGGGCTCAGCTCGGCGCCGGGGTGGGCCTCCCGGACGGCGTCCTGGACGGCCGGGGAGACGTCCGGGTCGACGAGGACGAGTGCGGCCTCGGCGAACGCCGCGGTCGCCCGGGCGGTGAGCATGCCGGGGTCACCCGGGCCTGCTCCGACGAAGACGACCCGGCCGGTCTGGCCTGCGGTCTTGCGGAAGCGCGTCATCGCGTGCTCCTGATCCTGGCCCGGAGGGCCTGTTGTGCGGGGGTCTGTACGGGGTGGCGGGTCATGCCTGGACCGCCATGAGCTCGGCCGCGCCGCGGTCGAGGAGCTCCGTGGCGAGGTCCCGCCCGAGGGCGGTGGCCTGCCGCAGCGGGCCGCTCACCGAGCCGCGGACGGCGTCGCTGCCGTCGATCGCGGTCACGGATGCGCGGAGGAACAGCTCGGCACCGGCGTCGCCCTCGGCCACCTCGGCATAGGCGGCGACGGGGGCACTGCACCCGGCCTCGAGCGCGGCGAGGGTGCTGCGCTCGGCCTGCACGCAGGCCCGGGCCGCTGGGTCCTCCAGCCGGCCGATCAGCTCCCGGGTCCGGGCGTCGCCGGCGCGGCACTCGACCGCCAGGGCGCCCTGCGCGGGCGCCGGGAGCACCTGGAGGGGGTCGAGGGTCTCGGTGACGACGTCGAGCCGGCCCAGCCGGGCCAGCCCGGCGCGGGCGAGCACGACGGCGTCGAGATCGCCCGGCGCCACGCGCGCCAGACGGGTGTCGACGTTGCCCCGGATCGGGACGATGTCGAGTCCGAGCCCGAGGGCGCGCAGCTGGGCGACCCGGCGGGGTGCGCCGGTGCCGATGCGCGATCCGGGCGGCAGCTCGCCGAGGGTGAGCCCGTCGCGGGCGACCAGCGCGTCGCGCGGGTCCTCGCGGCCGGGCACCGCCGCGATGACGAGATCGGGCTCGGCCGCCGTCGGCAGGTCCTTGTAGCTGTGCACCGCGAGGTCGACGGTGCCCTCGACGAGCGCGCGGCGGATGGCCGCGACGAACACCCCGGTGCCGCCGAGCTGGGCGATGGCGGCCGACGAGCGGTCGCCCTCGGTGACGATCGGCACGAGCTCGACCGGTGCCCCGGTGGCCGCGGTGATCGCGTCGGCGACGGTCTGCGACTGGGTGCGGGCCAGCGCGCTGGCCCGCGTGCCCAGGCGCAGCGTCGCGGTGACGGTGGAGACGGTCACGAGCCGTCCCCCGGCCGGAGGTCGGGGTCGACGCGGACGGCCTCGGACAGCGTCGTCTCGCCCACGCTGACGGGGGTGTCGATGCCCAGGCCGAAGAGGGCCCGCAGCGCACCGGCGTAGTCGGTCTCGCCGGGGGTGGCCGCCAGCTCCTTCACCCGCACGGTCGGCTCGTGCAGCAGCTTGTCGACGACGCGGCGGACGGTGCGGGCGATCTCGGCGCGGTCACGGGCGTCGAGGTCGGGCAGCCGGGTGGACAGCCGCAGCAGCTCGGCGTCGACCACCTCCGCCGCCTGGCTGCGCAGGGCCGACACGGTGGGGGCGACCTCGGCGGCCTGCCGCTCGGCGCGGAGCAGGGCGGTCTCGGCCTCGACCAGGGCGTGCGCGGCGGCGATGTCGTCGGCCGCGACCGGGCCGGCGGTGGGCCGGCCGGGGGTGGCGGCGCGCTCGCCCTGCAGGAGGGCGAGGTCGACGACGTGCACGCCGGGGAGCGCGGCGACGCCCGGGTCGACGTCCCGGGGCAGCGCGAGGTCGACGACGACCAGCGGGCGATCCGCGCGGCCGCGCAGCGCGCCGGCGACGACCTCGGTGGAGACGACGAGCCCGGTGGCTCCGGTGCAGGTGACCAGGACGTCGGCGCCGGCGAGCTCCGCCGGGAGGTCGCCGAGGGCGGCGGCCCGGCCACCGATGCTGTCGGCGAGCCGCGCCGCATGGGCCTCGGTGCGCGTGCTGACGACGACGGAGGCGCCGCGGCGGGCGAGGGTGGTCGCGGCCAGCGCGCCCATCGACCCGGCGCCGACGACCAGGACCGGCCGCCCGGTGAGGCCGCCGATGACGTCCTCGGCGCGGTCGAGGGCGACGGAGACCAGCGAGGCCCCGGCCCGGTCGATCCCGGTCTCGCTGTGCACGCGCTTGCCGACCCGCAGGGCGCGCTGGGCGACCGGGTGCAGCGCGCGGCCGACGGTGCCCTCCTGGCGGGCGAGGGCGTAGGCGGCGCGCAGCTGGCCGAGCACCTGGGTCTCGCCGACCACCATCGAGTCCAGCCCCGAGGCGACGGAGAACAGGTGCGCGACGGCCTGGTCCTCGTAGTGCACGGTCACGTACGGGGAGAGCTCCTCGACCCTGGCGCCGGCCTGGCGGGCGAGCACCCGGCTGACGTCGCTGACGCCGCCGTGGAACTTCTCGACCTCGGCGAAGACCTCGATCCGGTTGCACGTGGCGAGCACGAGGGCCTCGGTGACGTGGTCGCCCTCGACCAGCTCGTGCAGCGCCTTGACCCGGTCGTCGGGACCCATGGCGAACTGCTCCAGCAGCGCCACCGGTGCGGTCCGGTGGGACACGCCCACCGCGAGAAGACTCACGCCGGCTCCTCGACGGGGAGGACCTGGCGCTGCTGGCCGAGGAACGCCAGCACCTGCAGCTCCACCGACAGGTCGACCTTGCGGACGTCGACCCCGGGCGGGGCGGCGAGGGTGACCGGCGCGAAGTTCAAGATGCTCCTCACCCCGGCCGCGGCGAGCCGGTCGCACACCGGCTGGGCCACCTCGGCCGGTGTCGTGATGACCCCGATGGAGGCCTGCGTCGCGGCGACGACGTCCTCGAGCTCGTCCATGGCCCGCACGGTGTGGCCGCCGATCCGCTGGCCGACCCGCGCGGGAGCGGCGTCGAAGAGGCCGACGAACTCGAACCCGCGGGAACCGAAGCCGGCGTAGTCGGCCAGCGCCGAACCCAGGTTGCCGATGCCGACCAGCACGCAGGCGCGGGACCGCTCGACGCCGAGCACCCGCGAGATGCGGTCGCGCAGGGTGCGGACCTCGTAGCCGACCCCGCGCACGCCGCAGGGGCCGAGGTGCGAGAGGTCCTTGCGCAGCCCGGCGGGGTTGACGCCGGCCGCGGCGGCCAGCTCACCGGAGGCGACGGTGCTCCGGCCGCCGTCGGCCAGCGCGGTCAGCACCCGGAGGTACACGGCCAGGCGGGCGACGGTGGCCTCGGGGATCGTCCGGGGCCGTGGCTGGATCACGGGCTCTCCACAGCGGTCGCGCCCGGATGGTCAGGGCGCTGGACAGACAAGAACGCGGGCGCAGTTCGCCCGCGTTCGCCACGGTAGCCGCTTGTGAACGCAGGAACAAAGTCGCCGGAGGCCCTCCGGGGCGCTGACCGGCTCGTACGGGTGCCGCTGTGGTGGAGACCACCCTAATCGGCCGCGACCGAGGACCTCGCGAGGGGTCTACAGGCCGAGGTCGCGCCGGAGCCGGTCGACGTCCACCGTGAAGTAGGAGTGCTCGCGGCCGTCGAGCAGGACGACGGGCACCCGGTCGCCGTACTCGGCCTGCAGCTCCGGGTCGTCGTCGACGTCGACCGCCTCGGGCGCCAGACCGGCCTCGTCGCCGATCCGCGCGAGCGTCTCGGCGGCGACCTCGCACAGGTGGCACCCCGCCCTGGTGAGCAGCTGCAGACGCGGCATGGGCTCACCCACCGGCGGCCACCCCGGCCTCCTCGTCCGTGTCCTGCCCGGTGAGGCCCAGCTCCCGCAGCCGGGCGCGGCTGACCTTCCCGGTGAGGGAGTGCGGCAGCGACGGGAGGAAGTGCACCGACGTCGGCACCTTGTACCGGGCCAGGGACTCCGCGGCGTGCGCCCGCAGCTCCTCGAACGTCAGCTGCGTGCCCGGCCGGACGACGACGACCGCGCGGACCGCGGCACCGGTCCGGGGGTCGGGGACGCCGATGACGGCGCTCTCCGCGACCGCGGGATGGGCGTCGAGCACCCGCTCCACCTCGGCGGGGTAGACGTTGAAGCCGCTGACCAGGATCAGGTCGCTGCGCCGGTCGACGAGGTGCAGGTCGCCGTCGGCGTCCCGGTAGGCGAGGTCGCCGGTGCCGAGCCAGCCGTCCGCGCCGGGGCCGTCGGCGCCGTCCGGCCAGTACCCGGCGAAGAGGTTCGCGCCGCGGACCCATATCTCGCCGGGGCCCTCCTCGAGGTCCTCGTTCGCGTGCCCGTCGTGGGCGTCCTCGGTGGCGGCGGTGTCGCGGAGCACGAGCTCCACGCCCGGCAGCGGCCCGCCGATGCAGTTGGGCTTGGCCCGCCCGGTGGCGAGGGTGCTGGCCACGACCGGCGAGGCCTCGGTCAGCCCGTAGCCCTCCCAGACGGTGACGGCGGCCCGGTCCCGCATGGCCGCCCAGACGTCCTCGGGCAGCGGCGCCGCGCCGGAGGACGCCATCCGCATGGACGCGAAGCTCCGGCGCAGCTCGGCGTCGGTGCCTGCGGCGTCGGCGGCCGCGAGCCAGGCCTGGTACATCGGCGGTGCGCCCGGCACGGCCGTGACCTGCTCCTCCGCCATGAGCGCCAGGGAGGACCGGGGGTCGAACGTCGCCTGGAGGACGGCGCAGGCGCCCGTGGCGGCGACCAGCCCGAAGCCGGCGTTGAGGCCGTAGACGTGGAAGAGCGGCAGTACCAGGAGCACGCGGTCGTCCTCGCGCACGACCGGGGGCGTCAGCGCCAGGCACTGCTCCTGGTTGGCCCGGAGCGCCGAGGCGGTGAGGATGGCGCCGCGCGGGCGGCCGGTCGTCCCGCTCGTGTAGGCCAGGAAGGACGGCGCCGTGGCGTCGACGGAGAACTCGGGGACCGGGCCGTCGGCCTCCGGCGGTCCGACGCAGACCGGCACGCCCGCGACGGGCGCCCGGTCGGACGCCGCGACGAACAGCGCGGCACCGGAGTCGGTGAGGACGTACTCCAGCTCGGGATCGGTGTAGGCGGTGTTCACCGGGACGACGACGAGCCCGGCGCGCAGGGCGCCGAGGGCGGCGCGCAGCCAGTCCAGGCCGTTGGGCAGCTGGACGGCCACCCGGTCACCGACGGCGAGGCCGTGGGCGGCGAACCCCGCGGCGGCCCGGTCGACGGCGCCGTCCAGCTCGGCCCAGCTCAGCCGCTGGTCCCCGGCGACCACGGCGGACGCCCCGGGACGTCGCCGGGCAGCAGCCCGCACGAGATCGGCCAGCGACGTGCCTGCCTGTTCCACATCTCCTCCGTCGGACCCGGTGCTGGTCGCCGGCCTGCGGGGCGGCCGGTGCTGGTCGCCTCCCACCGGGACGCACTCTCGGGTGCATTCCGGCAAGCTGGCGTGGACGGGCTGGGGCGATGTTGTCACCATGGGGCCGGCCCCGCAGCATCGCGCGTCCGTTCCCCGCCGGGCGCGCCAGGGGAAGACGTCCAGGTAGGCGGGCCGGCAAGGAGGTCGATCGCCCGCATGCCCCACCCCTTGGACGCGGAGCGACCGCTGGCCGCCCCGCCTCCGACGGCCTCCGCGAGGCCCTCCCCGCACCCGCGCCCCTCCCCCCGGCCCCGGCCGACGCCGTTCCCGCGGGCCAGCGGGGACGCCATGGCCGCCCCGAACGTGGTCCGGGACGAGCCCTCCCCGGTCGCGGAGGAGCAGGTCGCGGGGCCGAGGCCCTGGAGACCGGCCTCGCGCCGGCGCCCGAGGGCGTCGACGTCTGGGAGCTCGTGTCGCAGGCGCAGGCCGGGGACGCCGAGGCGTTCGGCCGGCTCTACGACCACTACGTCTCGATGGTCCACCGGTACGTCTACTACCGGGTCGGTGACCGGGCGACCGCCGAGGACGTCACCAGCGAGACCTTCGTCCGGGCGCTGCGCCGGATCGACTCGCTGTCCTTCCAGGGCCGGGACGTCGGCGCGTGGCTGGTCACGATCGCCCGCAACATCGTCCTCGACCACGTGAAGAGCAGCCGGTACCGGCTGGAGGTCACGACCGCTGACATGCGCGACGCCGACCGGGCCACCGACGGCCCGGAGGAGGCCGTCCTCCAGCACCTCACGAACCGGGAGCTGCTGGCGTGCGTGCAGCAGCTCGGCAGCGAGCAGCAGGAATGCATCGTGCTGCGCTTCATCCACGGTCTCTCGGTCTCCGAGACCGCAGAGATCATGGGCAAGAAGGACGGCGCCATCAAGGCGCTCCAGCACCGCGCCGTGCGCCGGCTCGCCGGCCTCCTCCCGGACGGCCTGCGATGAGCGCGAATCGAATCGTCGGGGCCGTAACCGAATCTCGTCGCACGTCGTTGAGCCGGGTGCAGCGGGGTGCGCCGGGCAGTGGTCACTCCGCAGGAACGACGTCCGGAGGCCCGAGGTGAGCGTGCACCAGCGCGAGGATGCCGTCGTCGCGCGGCTCCAGGGCCTCGCGCCGCACCTCGACGGCGAGCCCGACGCCGCCTTCCGGGACGCAACCCGCGCGCGCCTCGTCGCGATGGCCGCCGTCCGCACGCCGGAGCCCGCCCCCGCCACCGGGCTGCAGCGCCTGCTGGCCGTGCGGGCGCCCGACGTCCGGCCCAGCCGCTGGCGCGCCCGGCTCACCGCCGGCCTGGCCGGCGCGGCGCTCACGGTGACCGCCCTGGCCGGCCTGGTCGCGGTCGCGGAGGGCGCCCGGCCGGGCGACCTCCTCTACGACCTCAAGCGCGGGACGGAGCAGACCCAGCTCGCCGTGGCCGGCGACGCCCGCGGGCAGACGCTGCTCGACTTCGCCAGCACCCGGCTCGACGAGATCGAGGAACTGGTCGGCGGCAGCGACACGGCCCTCGTGCTCGAGACGCTGCGGACGATGGACCAGCAGACCGCCGAGGGGGCGGTCTGGCTCACCGACCACGCCGTCGGCACCGTGAGTGCCCAGCCGCTCGGCGACCTCGCCGCGTGGGCCGCCGGCCAGTCCGGGGAGCTCGCCGCGCTCCAGCCCCGCATACCCGAGGAGGCCACCGCGGCCGTCGGGCAGTCCCTGGCGCTGCTCACCGAGATCGGTGCGCGCACCGACGCCCTCGACACGGCGCTCGCCTGCCCGGGCGGTCCCGCCGTCGCCGGTAACGACCGCCTCGGGCCCGTGCCCGCGCCCTGCCGCGCTCCGCAGTCCGCTCCCCCGGTGACGTCCGGCGGCACGACCCAGCCGGGCGCCGGCACCGTGCCCGAGGCCACCACTCCGGAGGGCTCCGTCCCCGGGCAGGCGACCGACCCGTCGGCCCCCGTGCCCGGGGTGCCGAACGTGCCGGGCGCCTCCGGCGGGCCGTCGACGCCGTCGGTCCCGGTGCCGACTCCCACCCCCGGCGGTGGCCTGGTGCCGTCGCTGCCGGTGCCGCTCCCGCTGCCCGGGAACACCGGTGGCGGTGCCGCCTCGACCACCACCAGCCCTCCAGTCGTCGACCTGCCGCCGGTCGGGCCCATCACGCTCTGCCTCCCGCCGCTGGCCACCGTCGGCAACTGCTGACCCTCGGGTCCCGGTCCCACCGGCCCCGCTAGGGTCGGGACGTCGAGCCACCGCACGGGTGGCAGGTCGCTGGCAGGGAGGTCCTTCGTGCCGCGAGTCCCCTTCCGCGGCCGTCGGTCCGGCGGGACCGCCGACGAGGAGACGCGCGCCCACGTCGCCGGTGCGGCGTCCGCCGCGGCGGCCGAGGTCGCGCCACCGCCGTCGGTCGATCCCGACCTGACCGGCGCGGCGTTCTTCGACGTCGACAACACGATGATGATGGGCGCCTCGCTCTTCTGGTTCGCCCGTGGACTGGCCGCTCGCAAGTACTTCTCGTCCCGCGACCTCGCCGGCTTCGTCTGGCAGCAGGCCAAGTTCCGCATCGGCGGCAACGAGGGCAGCGCCGACGACATGCACACGATCCGCGAGAACGCGCTCGCCTTCGTCGCTGGCCGCCCGGTCGCCGAGATCGTGGAGGCCAGCGAGGAGATCTACGACGAGCTCATGGCTGACCGGATCTGGGCCGGCACGCGGGCGCTGGCCCAGCAGCACCTCGACTCCGGGCAGCGGGTCTGGCTGGTGACCGCGACGCCCGTCGAATTGGCCTCGATCATCGCTCACCGTCTCGGGCTGACCGGAGCCCTGGGCACTGTGTCCGAGATCGTCGACGGCAAGTACACCGGCCGGCTGGTCGGCGAGCTGATGCACGGCCCGGCCAAGGCGGAGGCGGTCCTGGCCCTCGCCGAGCGCGAGGGGCTGGACCTGGCCCGCTGCACCGCCTACAGCGACTCGGCCAACGACCTGCCGATGCTCTCGCTCACCGGGACGGCCGTGGCGGTCAACCCGGACACCGAGCTCCGCGCGGTGGCGCGGGCGCGGGGATGGACGATCCGCGACTTCCGCACCGGCCGGAAGGCGGCGAGGATCGGCGTCCCCACCGTTGCGGCCGCGGCCCTCACCGGCGGGGTGGTCGGCGGCGCGATCGCCCTCCGCCGGCGCGAGAAGTTCCCTTGGTGACTGAAGGACCCCCTCCCACACCTCGCACGCTCGGTGCGGGCCCCTGACGGTGGGCTAGCCGAAGACGCTCTTGCGCTGCAGGAGCAGCTGGTAGAGCGAGTGCTGGATCGTCTCGCGGACCTGGTCGGTCAGGTTGAAGACGAGCATCGGGTCCTCGGCGGCGGCCGGGCCGTACGACGCCGTCTCGATCGGCTCGCCGAACGCGATGAGCCACTTCGAGGGCAGCGGCACCAGGCCGAGCGGGCCGAGCAACGGGAACGTCGGGGTGATCGGCAGGTAGGGCAGTCCGAGCAGCCGGGCAGCCGTCTTCGCGTTGCCGATCATCGGGTAGATCTCCTCGGCGCCCACGATGGCGCATGGGATGATCGGGACGCCGGTCCGCAGAGCGGCTGTGACGAAACCACCCCGGCCGAACCGCTGCAGCGTGTACCGCTCGCGGAACGGCTTGCCGATGCCCTTGAACCCCTCGGGGAAGACGCCGACCAGCTCGCCGGTCCTGAGCAGCCGTTCGGCGTCCTCGTTGCAGGCCAGCGTGGTGCCCATCTTGCGGGACATCGTGCCGATGAACGGCAGCTCGAAGACCAGGTCGGCGCCGAGGAGGCGCAGCCGGCGCCGGGCCGGGTGGTCGTCGTGCAGCGCGACCGTGGTCATCAGCGCGTCGACCGGCACCGTCCCGGAGTGGTTGGCGACCAGGAGGGCGCCCCCCTGGGACGGGACGTTGTCCAGCCCCTGGCTCTCGACCCGGAACCACTTCTCGAAGAACGGCCGCAGGATCGGCAGGAGGACGTGGTCGGTCAGGTCGGGGTCGAAGCCGAACTCGTCGGTCTCGTACTCCCCCGTCACCCGGCGGCGCAGGAACTCCAGCCCTCCGGCGATCTGCTCCTCCCACCCGGGCGGGGTGACCGGGGGGACGAACGGGTCGTCGTCGTCCGGACGGAGCGGGATCACGCGGGCCTCAGGCATCCCGCACCGCCCGCAGGCCGGGTGCCGGGGGTGCCGGGCGGAGCCGCTCGCCGACCGCGGTCGCGGTGTCGCCGGCCTGCTCCAGGACCGACCGGACCCGGGAGGTCACCGAGTGCACCAGCCGCGGTGAGACCACCGGCGGCACGGTGCGGGCGTAGTCGGCCAGGGCGGCCTCCGTGGTGTAGCGAGGGGTGAAGCCGAAGCGCTCGCGCAGCACCGTCGTGTCGACGACGCGGCCGAAGTTGAGGAAGCGCATCTGCTCCGGTGAGTAGTCCACGAAACCGAATCGGCGCGACAGCCGTCCGACTGAACCCAGTGCCGGTGTCGGGATCGGCACCTCGACCCGCCCGAGCCGGCGGATCGCCTGGGAGAGCAGCAGCGTGCCCTCACCGCCGACGTTCACGGTGCCGACGAAGTCGCCGGTCGTCGCCCGGGCGAGCACGGCCAGCGCGTCGTCCTCGTGCAGCAACTGCACGCGGGCGTCGTAGCCGAGCGCCGTCGGGACCACGGGCATGCGGAAGAACCCCGTGAGCAGGGAGTCGATGCGAGGACCGATGAAGTTGGTGAACCGCAGCATCGCGACGTCGACGTCGGGCCGCCGGCGCGAGAACGCGCGGACGTACCCCTCGATGTCGAGGCTGTCCTTCGCGAAGCCGCCAGCGGGGACGGCCCGGGCCTGCATGGCCTCGGTGAACACCGCGGGGTCGCGTGAGGAGGCCCCGTAGACCGCGCTCGTCGACTTGAGCACGAGACGGCGCACCGACGGCGCCCGCTGGCATGCAGCCAGCAGCTGCATCGTGCCGATGACGTTGAGTTCCTTCATCGGCACGCGCCCGCCGGACCCGGCCGGGGTGGAGCTGATGTTCATGTGCACGACGGTGTCGACCGACGCCGCTGCGATGACCTTGCCGATGAGCGGGTTGCGGATGTCGGCCCGCACGAACTCGGTGCGCCCGAGCCGGCGGAGCATCTCCGGCGACGGCGGGACCGTGTCCACGCCGATGACCCGCCCGATCGAGGGGTCTGCTGCGAGCTCGGCCGCGAGCGCACCACCGAGCCACCGACTCACACCGGTGACGAGGACGACCGCGGGCGGCACGAGCGTCAGCTCACTTCTTGTTGCGTCGCTGGACGCGCGTCTTCTTCAGCAGCTTGCGGTGCTTCTTCTTCGCCATCCGCTTGCGCCGCTTCTTGATGACAGAACCCACGTGGTGCTCCCGACGTCGTCTAGAGGTTTCTCAGCTCGAACGCGACAGCGGGAATCTCCCCGTGCCACCCGGCGACCGAGAGTACCCGAGCCACCCCGCGGCAATGCTGCCGCGGGCGGCTCCTCCGGGGACGGGGTGTTTCTCAGGCGATGTCGGTGTAGGCGTCGCGCAGGTAGTCCTGCACGGCGCGCTCCGGCACGCGGAAGGAACGGCCGACGCGGACGGCGGAGAGCTCGCCGGCGTGCACGAGGCGGTACACGGTCATCTTCGAGACGCGCATCATCGCGGCGACCTCGGCGACGGTCAGGAAGGTGACCGCGGCGCGGGGGGCCGGGACGGTCGGGCGGCCGAGCGGCATCGCGGCCGGGTGCTGGGCCGGAACGGGGCGGGCCATCGTGGCGGCCATCGGGCGGCCGACGGGCCGGGGGCCGGGCACACCCGGACGGCTCATGGCGGGGGCGGTAGCACGCTGGGGCATGGTCATGTCTTCGTCTCCGGACCTAGCTCATGTCGTGGCGCCGGCTTCCCCACCGGCAACTGAACACGCATGCGCTGGTACAGAGCGTAAGGGGCTCCCGTGACTGGAGCGATGGGTGAATCGAACAGGCGGACCGGTCCGTCCTCGGCAGAATTACACCAGTGGAACCGCTCAGAACTGTTGCGGCCCGCGTTTCGCGACACGGTGACGAGTCGATGACAGACAGTGCTGGCGTCGTGTCGACATGTGGGTTACGGTGCCCGGCTCGCCGTCGCACCGGACCCAGCGGCCCCACGGCCCTCTCGCGTCAGCGCTTGTCCTGCCCCAGCTCCACCGAGCGGGCGTGCGCCGCCTCGATCGCCGCGATGAGCGCTGCCCGCACCCCGTGCCGCTCCAGCTCCCGGACGGCGGCGATCGTCGTCCCGCCCGGGCTGGTGACCGCCTCCCGCAGCTGCACCGGGTGCTCGCCGGAGTCGCGCATCATCACCGCCGAGCCGAGCGCCGTCTGCACGATCAGGTCGACGGCCAACGCCCTCGGCAGCCCGAGCAGGATGCCGGCGTCGACCATCGCCTCGACCAGGAAGAAGAAGTACGCCGGACCGCTGCCGGACAGCGCCGTGACGGCGTCCTGCTGGTCCTCGGGTACCCGGCGGACGCGTCCCACGGCGGCCAGCAGCGCCTCGGCCTCGTCGAGGTGCTCCTCCCCCGCATGGGCACCCGCCGACAGCACGCTCATGCCCTCGTCGACGAGGGCCGGGGTGTTGGGCATGACGCGCACGACCGGGACGCCGTCGGCCAGTGCCGCCTCGATGCGCCGCGTCGGGACGCCGGCGGCCACCGAGACCACGAGGTGCCCGGTGTCCACGTGCTCGGCCAGCAGGCCCAGCAGCACGTCGATGTCCTGCGGCTTGACCGCCAGCAGGAGCACGCGGGCACGGGTGGCCGCCTCCCCCAGGTCGACCGTGCCGACGCCGTAGCGCTCGGCCAGCTGGGCCGCTCGCTCGGGACTGCGCTCGCACACCAGGATGCCGTCCGGACCGCCCCGCCGGACCAGCCCCGACAGCAGGGCCTCGCCGATCTTCCCGCCGCCGATGATGGCCAGCCCGCGTCGTCCGGTGGCGGTCACGGACGCCCCCCCACGCTGACGCGGACGACCGAGCCGGCGGCGACGAGGCGGCGGCGTTCGGGCACGAGTTCTCCGTAGGGCATGACGAGCTCCCAGCTGTCGGACGCGCGGCCGTTCCAGGCCGCGCGCTCACCGGCGATGGCGATCAGCCGCGGGTCGGACACCGCGATGCCCGCGTGCCCCTCCCCGGCCATGAGGACGTTGAGGCAGCGCACGAAGGCGAGCTCCGCCGCGCGCCCCCGGGCCGCGACGAGGCGCACCCGACGCCCGGCGAGCGCCCGGCAGCGGTCCTCCGCCCCGGGCTCACCGGCGGGCACGACCACGCGGGCGTCCGGCAGGTCGACCCGGTCCACGGCGGCGGCGGGCCCGGTGAGGGCGACCGAGAGCCCCACCTCCACGGCGAGCGCGGCGAGCGCGTCGATCCGGACGGTCAGCTCGGTGGCCGCCGCCAGGCCGGCGTCGCCGAAGCGCTCCACGAGTGCGGCGTCACCGCCCTCGAGCGCCACCAGGCAGCCGGCGTCCACGACCTCCCGCGCCAGCTCCACCGGGTCGCGCCCGGCGACGGCGCGCCGGTACAGCAGGCCGCGCAGCGCGGCGGGCGGGCGGACGGGCACGCCGGAAACCGTAGTGCGCCGGGGTGTGCCCCGTCGGGGGCCCGGGTAGCCGCCGCCCATGGCAGGAGAACTGGACGGGATGAAGGTGGCCGTGCTGGCCACGGACGGCGTCGAGCAGGTCGAACTCGACCGGCCGTGGCAGGCACTGGAGGAGGCGGGCGCCGAGCCGGAGCTGGTCTCCCTCGCGAGCGGCTCGATCACCGCCTACGACCACATCGACAAAGGCGGCACGAAGCAGGTCGACGCCGTCGTCAGCTCCGCCGACCCCGACGTCTACGGCGCCCTGGTGCTCCCGGGCGGTGTCATCAACGGCGACTTCGTGCGCGCCGACCCCGATGCGGTCGCGTTCGTCACCTCCTTCTTCGACGCGGGCAAGCCGGTCGCGGCCATCTGCCACGCACCCTGGGTGCTCATCGAGGCCGGGGTGGTGAAGGGCCGCCGCATGACGTCGTGGCCCTCGCTGCAGACCGACCTGCGCAACGCGGGTGCCGAGTGGGTCGACGAGGAGGTCGTCGTCGACGGCAACCTGACCACCAGCCGCAACCCCGACGACCTGGACGCGTTCAGCGCCGCGATCGTGGAGGAGTTCGCTCGGCAGGACGAGGACGAGGAGGACTGACCGGCGGGGTCAGGACCCGGCGGCCAGCAGCCCCGCGGCGGGCGCGATCGTCAGCAGCGTCCCGGCGAACACCAGGACGGCGAGCAGCCGCACGCCCACCGGTTCCCGCCCCTGCCGCTGCCGCCAGACCCCCACCCCGGTGACCAGCGCGGTCACCGCGAGGGGGGCCAGGAGGACGGCGACGTGCGGGACGATCTCCCACAGCACCGTGGCGGCGAAGTAGATGCCGACGCCCACGGCGAGGGCGATGACCAGCTCGCCGGCGAAGCGCAGCCAGGCGAGGGCGCTCTCCCGCGGGGTGGCGTCGAGCTCGTCGGCCCCCGCCTGGTCGGGGCGCACCACGGGTATCGGCCCGGTCGACGGGTGCTCGTCCTTGGCGGGCCGCGTGGAGGCGCGCTGGGGGATGTCCCGTGCCGCCCGGCGCTCGAGCGCGGGGACCGGCTTGCTGGGCAGCGCCTCCCGGGGCGCCGGGGCGCCGGGCACGGGAGCGCTGGGCATCGGCGACCCGACGGGGACGCCGGGCTTGCGGTCGGGGCGCAGCCCGGGGATCGCGGCGGTGGACGGGTCCGGGGC
>DASQTE010000030.1:0-2343 GCA_035642035.1 Blastococcus sp. | reverse complement strand
CCGCTGGGAGGCCGGGAACGTCCGCGACGTCCTGACCTACTACAGCGCGGCACCCGAGCGGCTGTTCGGCCGGCAGATCCCCGTGGCCGGCGGCGTCGACCTCACCTTCCACGAACCGCTCGGCGTCGTCGGCGTCATCGTGCCGTGGAACTTCCCGATGCCGATCGCGGGCTGGGGCTTCGCGCCCGCCCTGGCCGCCGGCAACACCGTCGTCCTCAAGCCCGCCGAGCTCACGCCGCTCACCGCGATCCGGCTCGGCGAGCTGGCCCTCGAGGCCGGCCTGCCCGAGGGCGTGTTCGTCGTGCTGCCCGGCAAGGGGTCGGTCGTCGGCCAGCGGCTGGTCGAGCACCCGGACGTGCGCAAGATCGTCTTCACCGGCTCCACCGAGGTCGGCAAGGGGGTGATGGCCGGCTGCGCGGACCGGGTCAAGCGGGTGACCCTGGAGCTCGGCGGCAAGAGCGCCAACGTCGTCTTCGCCGACGCCGACCTGGAACGGGCCGCGGCGGGCGCGCCGTACGCCGTGTTCGACAACGCCGGCCAGGACTGCTGCGCGAGGTCGCGGATCCTGGTGCAGCGCTCGGCCTACGACCGCTTCCTCGAGCTGCTCGAGCCGGCGGTCACCGGCCTGCGGGTCGAGGACCCGTCGCTGGACACCGCCGAGATGGGCCCGCTGATCAGCCGCACCCAGTGGGACCGGGTCGCCTCCTACGTGCCGGACGGCGCACCGGTGGCGTTCCGCGGCACTGTGCCCGAGGGTCCCGGGTTCTGGTTCCCGCCGACGGTGCTGGCGCCGGTCGACCCGGCCGACCGGGCGGTCACCGAGGAGATCTTCGGTCCCGTCGTCGCCGTCGTCCCGTTCGAGGACGAGGACGACGCCGTCCGGATCGCCAACCAGGGCGAGTACGGGCTCTCCGGCTCGATCTGGACCCGCGACCTCGGCCGGGCGCTGCGGGTCTCGCGCGGCATCGAGGCCGGCAACCTGTCGGTCAACAGCAACTCGTCGGTGCGCTACTCGACGCCGTTCGGCGGCTTCAAGCAGTCGGGACTGGGCCGCGAGCTGGGCCCCGACGCGCTGCACTCGTTCACGGACGAGAAGAACGTCTTCATCGCGACGGAAGGGTGAACGTGGCCGTATCGACGGTGCGGCGGCTGGTCGACCGGGTCGCAGTGGTGACCGGCGGGGCCAGCGGCATCGGGCTGGCCACGGCGCGGCGGTTCGCGTCCGAGGGCGCGCACGTCGTCGTCGGCGACGTCGACCCGGACAGCGGCAAGGCCGCCGCCGAGGAGGTCGGCGGGCTGTTCGTGCAGGTCGACGTGACCTCGCCCGAGCAGGTCGACGCCCTGTTCGCCGCCGCCGTCGACACCTACGGCGGGCTGGACGTCGCCTTCAACAACGCCGGCATCTCACCGCCCGACGACGACTCGATCCTGGTCACCGGGCTCGACGCCTGGCGCCGGGTGCAGGAGGTGAACCTGACCTCGGTCTACCTCTGCTGCAAGGCCGCCATCCCGCACATGCAGGCGCGCGGGCGCGGCTCGATCATCAACACCGCGTCGTTCGTGGCCCGCATGGGCGCGGCGACCTCGCAGATCTCCTACACGGCGTCCAAGGGCGGCGTGCTCGCGATGTCGCGCGAGCTCGGGGTGCAGTTCGCCCGCGAGGGCATCCGGGTCAACGCGCTCTCGCCGGGGCCGGTGAACACGCCGCTGCTGCGGGAGCTGTTCGCGAAGGACCCGGAGCGGGCGGCGCGCCGGCTCGTGCACATCCCCATGGGCCGGTTCGCCGAGCCCGAGGAGATCGCCGCCGCCGTCGCGTTCCTGGCGTCCGACGACTCCTCGTTCCTCACCGCGTCGGAGTTCCTGGTCGACGGCGGGATCAGCGGGGCCTACGTCACCCCGCTGTGACCGGTCAGCGCGGCACGAGCAGCTCGAGGTCGCGCACGTAGACGGCGGTGCCGTGCCCGAACCCGGACACCACCGGCTGCACCCGGTCGCCGACCGTCGCCACGGCGCGGTCGAGGAGCATGCGCGGCCGCGGCGGACGCACCCGCTCGCCGGAGACGGTGAGCACCAGGACGGCGGCGACGACGGCCATGACCGCGACCGAGCCCACCGCGACCGGCAGCCCGGCGGCCTCGGCGAGGAGCCCGATGGCGGGCGGGCCGCCGAGGAGACCCGTATAGCCGACCGTCGTGGCCAGCGCGATGCCCCGCGCACCTCCCAGCACCCCGGCGCGGCCGACCGCGAGCGGGAAGACGTTCGCCAGGCCCAGGCCGACCAGCACGAAGCCGGTGAGCGCGACCACCAGGGACGACGTCGTCACGGCCGCGACGGCGCCGCCGG
>DASQTE010000029.1:0-7365 GCA_035642035.1 Blastococcus sp. | reverse complement strand
GCCCGAGGGCAGGAGAGCACTACTGATGACCGTCACCGAGGACCGTTCGACCAGCTCGCAGACCACGGCCGCCGGCCGGGTCGTGCGGGTCACCGGGCCGGTCGTCGACGTCGAGTTCCCGCGCGACGCGATGCCCGACCTCTTCAACGCCCTGAAGGTCGATGTCACGCTGGCCGACCTGGGCAAGACCCTGACCCTCGAGGTCGCCCAGCACCTCGGCGAGGGTGTCGTCCGGACCATCTCCATGGCGCCGACCGACGGCCTGGTCCGCGGTGCCGAGGTGCGTGACACCGGGGAGTCCATCACCGTCCCCGTCGGCGACGTGACCAAGGGCCACGTCTTCAACGCCCTCGGCGAGTGCCTGGACACCCCCGGCTACGGCGAGGACGCCCCGCACTGGTCGATCCACCGGCACGCGCCGCGGTTCGACCAGCTCGAGGGCCGCACCGAGCTGCTCGAGACCGGCATCAAGGTCATCGACCTGCTCACCCCGTACGTCGCGGGCGGAAAGATCGGCCTGTTCGGCGGGGCCGGCGTCGGCAAGACCGTGCTGATCCAGGAGATGATCCGCCGGGTCGCCCAGGAGTTCGGTGGCGTGTCCGTGTTCGCCGGCGTCGGCGAGCGCACCCGTGAGGGCAACGACCTGATCACGGAGATGACCGAGTCCGGCGTCATCGAGTCCACCGCGCTGGTCTTCGGCCAGATGGACGAGCCGCCGGGCACGCGTCTGCGCGTCGCCCTGTCGGCGCTGACGATGGCCGAGTACTTCCGCGACGAGCAGAACCAGGACGTGCTGCTCTTCATCGACAACATCTTCCGGTACACGCAGGCCGGGTCCGAGGTCTCGACCCTGCTCGGCCGCATGCCGTCCGCGGTGGGCTACCAGCCGACCCTGGCCGACGAGATGGGCGAGCTGCAGGAGCGGATCACCTCCACCCGGGGCCGTTCGATCACCTCGCTGCAGGCGATCTACGTGCCCGCCGACGACATCACCGACCCGGCGCCGCACACCACGTTCGCCCACCTCGACGCGACGACGGTGCTCTCCCGGCCGATCTCGGAGAAGGGCATCTACCCGGCCGTGGACCCGCTGGACTCCACCAGCCGGATCCTCGACCCGCAGTACGTCGGGAACGAGCACTACGAGATCGCGCAGACGGTGAAGCGGATCCTGCAGCGCTACCAGGAGCTGCAGGACATCATCGCCATCCTCGGCATCGACGAGCTCGGCGAGGAGGACAAGGTCACGGTCAACCGTGCCCGGCGCATCGAGCGCTTCCTCTCGCAGAACATGTTCGTCGCCGAGGCGTTCACCGGGCAGCCCGGCTCGTTCGTGCCGCTGTCGGAGACGCTGGAGGCGTTCAAGGCGCTCACCGAGGGCAACTACGACCACCTCCCCGAGCAGGCCTTCTTCATGCAGGGCGGGCTCGAGGACCTCGAGAAGAACGCCGAGCGCCTCAAGAAGCAGTAGAAGGACCACCCTTCCCCCCACGCCTCGCACGCTCGGCGCGGGACCCCGAAGGGTGGCCGTTCCAGCACCTCGCCGGCGGCCGGGCTCCTCTTCGGGGGGGCCCGGCCGTTCGTCGTCCCGGGAGGAAAAGGGAGCTGCCGTCACCCGTGTGGGTGGATCGGGGCTAGGGTTCCTCCTGGCCGGCCCCCCACGAGCCGACCATTCGACTGATGAGCCCGAGCCCCGGGCACCGTGACGAGGACCGACGTGGACCTGAACGACGCGAGGCACGCGAACGTGGAGGCCGGTAGCGATCCCGGCTGGACCTGGCCCCCGTACGCACCGTGGGAGCCCGTCGACGGCGAGCCCTTCGTCGTGGAGGACTGGGCGCCGGCGTCGACCGTCCGCCGTCCCTGGGTCCGCGTCGGCCGCTGGACGCTGCTGTACCGCCGCGCGACCTGAGCAGCCTCCCGGAGGGCTGACGCAAGGTCCCCGCAGGCGCCCGGACGACGCGCCGCTACAGTGATCGCGACCCCCGCCGCGTCCCCGGACCGGCGAACCCCGAAACGAACCGCACCGCCTCCCAGGTGGGTGGTGCTTCCCGAGGAGAGTCGTGGCGACCCTGCAGGTCGAGTTGGTGGCCGTCGAGCGGAAGATCTGGTCGGGCGAGGCGACGATGGTCATCGCCCGCACGACCGAGGGCGAGCTGGGGGTGCTGCCCGGCCACGCACCGCTGCTGGGCGAGCTGGCCGGAGGCGGAGTGGTCACCATCCGCACCGAGTCCGGCGAGGACGTCGTCGTCGCTGCCCACGGTGGGTTCCTGTCGGTCACCGAGCGAGGGGTGTCGATCCTCGCCGAGACCGCGGAGATCGCGAGCGAGATCGACGTCGAGCGCGCCCGCGAGGCGCTCCGCCGCGCGGAGGGCGCCGGCGACGACCCGGAGGCCGTCGACGCGGCCCGCCGTGCGCAGTCCCGGCTGCGGGCGGCCGGCGAGAGCGCCTGAGCGCCCGATCCACCTCCGCTAGCCGAGTCCCACCCGCTCAGGCCGCGCCGTGACCACGGTCCTGCTGGTCCTGCTCGGCGTGCTGATCGTGGTGCTCGCGGTCGCCTTCCTGCTGCGCCGCCGCTTCCTGCTCTCCGGCCTCGGCGCGGTCACCATGTGGCTGCGCCCGGTCGGCTCGCCCCGCTGGTCGGTGGGCGTCGCCTGGTACGGCGGTGACATGCTCCTCTGGTACCGCGGGCTGTCCCTGGCCGTGCGGCCGCACGAACGCCTCTCTCGCGCCGAGCTCCGCGTGGAATCCCGTCGCGGCGCGGGCCGCGACGACCTCGCGCTGCCCTCCGACGTCGTCGTGCTGGCCATCGCCACCCCCGAAGGGGCGCGTGAACTGGCCATGGACGGCTCGACGGTGACCGGCTTCCTGTCCTGGGTGGAGTCGGCCCCGCCCGGCAGCTGAGGAAGGCCCCCGGTCCCAGGCACCTGGCCCCGTCCCGAGGCTCGCCCGAGCCTGCGACGGATGAGGAGGACGGGGTCCTTCCACTTACCCGCGGGCCGAGCGCTGCGCGTGGGCGCCGCTGTGCGCGCCGGGCTCCCAGAGGATGTCGCCGCCCGGGTTGGCCACCCGCGCCAGGATGAACAGCAGGTCCGACAGCCGGTTGAGGTAGCGCGCCGTCTCGGCGTTGGTCCGCTCGCCGTCGACCTCGAGCAGGGCCCACACGCTGCGCTCGGCCCGGCGGGCCACCACCCGCGCCTGGTGCAGGAGGGCCGCGGCCGGGGTGCCGCCGGGGAGGATGAAGCTCTCCAGCTTGGGCAGCGCGGCGTTGTAGTCGTCGCACGCTGCTTCGAGCCGCTCGGTGTAGGCGGCCGTCACGCGCAGCGGCGGGTACTGCGGGTCGGGGGTGATCGGCGTGCAGAGGTCGGCGCCGACGTCGAACAGGTCGTTCTGGATGCTGCGCAGCAGGTCGGCCACGGCCGGCTGCGGTGCGCCGAGGGCGAGCGCCGTCCCGATGACGCTGTTGGCCTCGTCCACGTCGGCGTAGGCGACCAGGCGCGGATCGGTCTTCGCGACCCGGCTCATGTCGCCGAGGTGCGTCTGGCCGGCGTCGCCGGTCTTCGTGTAAATGCGGGTCAGCCGGACGGTCATACCAGCAGCCTAGAAGAAGGACCCCGCTGCACCCCTCGCCCGCAGCCTCGCGACGGGCGCCTGCAGCGGGGCCATAGGGTGACCGGGTGGAGTGCTTCGAGGTGGCCGGCGGCACGGCCCTGACCGGCCGGGTGCGGGTCACGGGTGCGAAGAACAGCGCGCTCAAGCTCATGGCGGCCGCGCTGCTGGCGCCCGGCCGCACCGTCATCGACGAGGTCCCCGACATCCTCGACGTCGCGATCATGAGCGAGGTGCTGCGCCGGCTGGGCTGCGGGGTCGACTACCAGCGCACCGGCGACGGAGGTGGCGGCGGACGCGTGCTGATCGACGTCCCGGACGCGCCGTCGACCGAGACCGACTACGACCTCGTCCGGAAGATGCGTGCCTCGATCAGCGTCCTGGGCCCGCTGGTGGCGCGCTGCGGCAGCGCCCGGGTGGCGCTGCCCGGCGGCGACGCGATCGGCTCGCGCGGCCTCGACATGCACATCTCCGGCCTCGAGCGGCTCGGCGCCACGATCGTCAGCGAGCACGGGTTCCTCGTGGCGACGGCGCCGCGCCTCACCGGCACGACGATCTGGCTGGACTTCCCGTCCGTCGGTGCGACCGAGAACCTGGTCATGGCGGCGGTGCTGGCCGCGGGCACGACGGTCATCGACAACGCCGCCCGGGAGCCGGAGATCGTCGACCTCTGCTCGATGCTCCGCGCGATGGGCGCCCGCATCGACGGTGCCGGCACCTCGACGATCACCGTCGAGGGCGTCGAGTCCCTGTCGCCGGTCAGCTACACGACGGTGCCCGACCGGATCGTCGCCGGCACGTGGGCGATCGGGGCGGTGATGACCCGCGGCGACGTCGTCATCGAGAGGGCCGTCCCCGAGCACCTCACCGTGGCCCTCGACAAGCTGACCGACGCCGGGGCGAGTGTCGAGGTCGTGCCGGGCGGCGTCCGGGTCGTCATGGCCGAGCGCCCGCGCTGCGTCGACATCGTCACGCTGCCGTTCCCCGGGTTCCCGACGGACCTGCAGCCCATGGCGGTCGCGCTGGCGGCGGTCTCCACCGGGACGGCGCTGGTCACCGAGAACGTCTTCGAGGGCCGGTTCATGTTCGTCAACGAGCTGGTCCGCCTCGGCGCCGACGTGCGCATCGACGGCCACCACGCGGTGGTCCGCGGCCGGGACAAGCTCTCCAGCGCGCCCGTGGTCGCGACCGACATCCGCGCCGGCGCCGGCCTGGTCCTCGCGGGCCTGGTGTCCGACGGGATCACCGAGGTGCAGGAGGTGCACCACGTCGACCGGGGCTACCCGGATTTCGTCGAGCAGCTGCGCGGCCTCGGGGCGAAGGTCGAACGGACCACCCGCTCCGTGTAGGCCCGGAAGGGTCCTCCGTCAGCCGGGGAACGTCGCCGCCAGCGAGCGGGCGCGCGGGGCGTCCTCCGGGAACACCAGGACGTCGGCCCGGTGCGGCGCCGGGAAGCGCACGGTCGAGCGGATCCCGGCGTCGCTGAGCACCGCCCGCAGCGCGAGCGCGGACTCCCGCCGGGACAGCGTGGCCACCATGGTCAGCAGGCCGTCGTCGGCCGGTGGTGCGGGCGCCTGACCGCGCTTGTCGCGGCCGTAGCCGGTGCCGAACGCCCAGCGCATGAAGAGCGCGAGCACGGCCAGGACGGCGAAGGCGACCGCCGGACCCATCAGGGCGTCCAGGCCGTTCGCGGCCGCGAAGTGCATGCGGGCCTCCCTCTCGTCCGATCGAGTGTGCCACCGGTCATAGTCCGGTGCGGGGTCCGGCCGCGGGGCTGCTACCGGCGGGTAACCGCCCTACACTCCGCCGGTATGCCGTTCCCTTCAGCGCCGAAGGAGCGCGACCGCCCCTGGGTCATGCGCACCTACGCCGGCCACTCCTCGCCGGCCGAGAGCAACGCCCTGTACCGCCGGAACCTGGCGAAGGGGCAGACCGGCCTCTCGGTCGCCTTCGACCTGCCGACGCAGACCGGCTACGACCCGGACGACGAGCTCGCCGTCGGGGAAGTCGGCAAGGTGGGCGTGCCGGTCACGCACATCGGGGACATGCGCGCCCTCTTCGACGGCATCCCGCTCGACGAGATGAACACGTCGATGACGATCAACGCCACCGCCATGTGGCTGCTCGCGCTCTACCAGGCGGTCGCCGAGGAGCACGGGCACGACGTCAGCAAGCTCGCCGGGACGACCCAGAACGACATCATCAAGGAGTACCTGTCGCGGGGGACCTACGTCTTCCCGCCGGCTCCGTCGATGCGGCTGATCACCGACATGGTCGCCTACACGGTCACGACCATGCCGAAGTGGAACCCGATCAACATCTGCAGCTACCACCTGCAGGAGGCCGGGGCGACGCCGGAGCAGGAGATCGCCTACGCCATCAGCACCGCGATCGCCGTCCTGGACTCCGTCCGCGACTCCGGCCAGGTGCCGCAGGAGAAGTTCGGCGAGGTCGTCGCCCGCATCTCCTTCTTCGTCAACGCGGGCGTCCGCTTCGTCGAGGAGATGTGCAAGATGCGCGCATTCACCCAGCTCTGGGACGAGCTGACGGAGGAGCGCTACGGCGTCCAGGACCCCAAGCACCGCCGGTTCCGCTACGGCGTCCAGGTCAACTCGCTGGGCCTCACCGAGGCGCAGCCGGAGAACAACGTCCAGCGGATCGTGCTGGAGATGCTCGCGGTCACCCTCTCCCGCGACGCCCGTGCCCGTGCGGTGCAGCTGCCCGCCTGGAACGAGGCGCTCGGCCTGCCTCGGCCCTGGGACCAGCAGTGGTCGCTGCGGCTGCAGCAGGTGCTCGCGTACGAGACCGACCTGCTCGAGTACGACGACCTCTTCACCGGCTCCGTCGTCGTCGAGAAGAAGGTCGCCGAGCTCGTCGAGGGCGCCAAGGCCGAGATGGCCCGCGTCGAGGAGATGGGCGGCGCGGTCGCGGCTGTCGAGTCCGGCTACATGAAGAGCGCGATGGTGGGGTCGCTGGCGGAGCGCCGGCGCCGCATCGAGAGCGGCGAGGACGTCGTCGTCGGCGTCAACAAGTTCGACAGCACCGAGCCCAACCCGCTCACCGCCGACCTCGACACCGCGATCATGGTCGTCGACCCCGCGGTCGAGAACGCTGCCCAGGAGGCGGTGCGGAAGTGGCGCGCCGAGCGGGATCAGGAGGCCGCCGACAAGGCGCTCGACGCGCTGCGCGAGGCCGCGTCGTCCGACGTGAACCTGATGCCCGCAACCCTCGACTGCGCCCGGGCCGGCGTGACGACGGGGGAGTGGGCCGGGGTGCTGCGCGAGGTCTTCGGCGAGTACCGCGCCCCCACCGGGGTCGCGGCGGCGTCCGGCGGCGGTGAGGCCGACGAGACGCTCGTCGACGTCCGCGAGCGGGTCCGCGCCACGGGTGAGGAGCTCGGCGGCCGGCTGCGCTTCCTGGTGGGCAAGCCCGGGCTCGACGGGCACTCCAACGGTGCCGAGCAGATCGCCGTGCGGGCCCGGGACGCCGGCTTCGAGGTCATCTACCAGGGCATCCGGCTCACGCCGTCGCAGATCGTGTCGGCCGCGGTGGAGGAGGACGTGCACGTCGTCGGTCTGTCGGTGCTGTCCGGCTCGCACCTGCAGGTCGTGCCGAGCGTGCTGCAGGGCCTGAAGGAGGCCGGTCTCGACGACGTCCCGGTGGTCGTCGGCGGGATCATCCCGGACAGCGACGCCCGCCGGCTGCGCGAGCAGGGGGTCGCCCGGGTCTTCACGCCCAAGGATTTCGGGCTCACGG
>DASQTE010000028.1:0-6359 GCA_035642035.1 Blastococcus sp. | reverse complement strand
CCGGTAGGACGCCGGCAGCCCGCGGGGGCTGAAGACCAGCGAGATCATGTGCATGGCCTCGGGGGTCTGGCTGAAGAAGTCGAACGCGCGCTCGGCGACGTTGGCCTCGAAGGTGACCGGGTCCGGCTTCTGCGAGTGGATGAAGTCGGGGAACTTGATGGCGTCCCGGATGAAGAAGACGCCCAGGTTGTTGCCGACGAGGTCCCAGTTGCCGTCCTCGGTGTACATCTTCACGGCGAAGCCGCGCGGGTCGCGGGCCATCTCCGAGGAGTCGCGGCCACCGGCGACGGTGGAGAAGCGGACGGCGAGCTCGGTCTGCTTGCCCTTCTCCTGGAAGAGCTTGGCGCGGGTGTACCTGCCGATCGGCTCGTCGCCGACCGTGCCGTCGGCCTCGAAGACCCCGAAGGCGGTCACGCCGCGGGCGTGCACGACGCGCTCGGGGATGCGCTCGCGGTCGAAGTGGCTGATCTTCTCGAGGAACTGGTAGTTCTCCAGGGTGGCGGGGCCACGGGCGCCCACCGTCCGCTGGTTCTGGTTGTCGTAGACCGGGTGCCCCTGACGGTTGGTCAGGACGGCGCGGTCGGCCTCGCCCGGGGCCGGGCCCTGCGATGCGACGTCGGTCATGCGCGTGTTCCTCCTCGGATTTCGTGCCCGTCGATCGGCACTGACTCTGCTGCTGCCTCCACCTGGCAGTCGCGGCACGACCCCCAGAACACGACCTCGGCCTCGTCAACGACGAAGCCGGCCGGGGTCGCGGGGCTCAGGCACGGGGCTGCCCCCACCGCGCAGTCGACGTCCGCGACCGCGCCGCACGAGCGGCAGACCAGGTGGTGGTGGTTGTCGCCCACCCGCAGCTCGAAGAGCGCGGGGGCGCCGGCGGGCTCGATCCGGCGGGCGAGACCTCCGGAGACCAGGGCGTCGAGCACCCCGTAGACCGTCTGCGGCGACAGCGTGGGGTGCTGCGCCCGGGCACCGGTGACGATGGTGTCCGCGTCGGCGTGGGGGTGGTCGGCGAGGACGTCGAGCACCGCGAGCCGGGGACGGGTGACCCGCAACCCGACCGCGCGGAGCCGGGGCGCCCACGTGGTCTCCATCGGGTCTACTCAACCCCGTTGTTTTGACTCAGTCAAATCAACGGCTGACCCGTCCCAGCCGCTGGGACACCGCCGAGGGGCCCAGGATGATCAGCTCACCTGATCATTCCGGGTCCTGGCTCACCGTCGGCGCTGAGCCAGGACCCGGGACGATCAGGTCTCCTGATCGTCCCGGGGGCAGGCCTCAGGCGAAGACGATGGTGCGGGGGCCCTCGACGATCACGCGGTCCTCCACGTGCCAGGTGACCGCCTGCGCCAGCACCTGCCGTTCGACGTAGCGGCCCACCCGCCGCATGTCCTCGACCGTCGCGCGGTGGTCCACCCGGGCGACCTCCTGCTCGATGATCGGCCCGGCGTCCAGCTCCGGCGTCACGTAGTGGGCGGTCGCGCCGATCAGCTTGACGCCGCGGTCGTGGGCGGCCTGGTAGGGATTCGCGCCCACGAAGGCCGGCAGGAAGCTGTGGTGGATGTTGATCAGCCGCTCGGGGAAGCGGCTGCAGAAGTCCGCCGAGACGATCTGCATGTACCGCGCCAGGACGACGAGGTCGACGCCGTCGACCAGTTCCAGGGCGCGGGCCTCCGCCTCGGCCTTCGTCTCCGGCGTCACCGGCACGTGGTGGAACGGGATGCCGGCGGCGCGGGCCACCGGCTCCAGGTCGGGGTGGTTGGAGACGACGCAGGCGATCTCGGCGCGCAGGTCGCCGGCCCGCACCCGGTAGATGAGCTCCTGGAGCACGTGGTCGGTCTTGCTGACGAACACCGCGAGGGTGGGCCGGTGGGCGTCCTCGGTCAGTCGCCAGGTCATCCGCCACTCACCCGCCAGCGCGTCCAGCCGCTGCTCGATCTCCGCCCGGCGCCCGGCCAGGCCGTCGAGGACGAACTCCAGGCGCAGCGTGAAGGTGCCGCCGCTGGGGTCGGAGGAGTGCTGCTGCGAGTCGGTGATGTTGGCGCCCAGCTCCGTCATCAGGCCGCTGAGCGCGTGCACGATCCCCGGCCGGTCGGGGCATCGGACGACGAGCCGGCCGACGTCGGCGGAGGGCGGAGCGGACATGGTGCGGAATCCTCCCAGACCCCGGCTGCCGCCGATCCCGGCGACGAGGCGCGCCTCCCCCTTCGGGGCGAGGCCCGCAGCGACGGACCGGCTCAGGCCTCCGGGAGCGGCGTCCGGGTGGCGTTGGCGACGTCGAACAGGTCGCCGTACTCCTCGACCCGGGCCAGCACGTCGTCGGTGGTGAACCGCAGTGCTGCCGGGTCGAGCGAACCGTCGCGCACCGCGTCCACCTCGTCCCACCCGATCGGCGTGGACACCGTCGCCCCGGCGCGGGCCCGCAGTGAGTACGGCGCCACGGTGGTCTTGGCCGGGTTGTTCTGACTCCAGTCGATGAGCACCTTGCCGGGGCGCAGCACCTTCTCCATCCGCCAGACGACGTCGTCGGGCGTCTCCGCGGCCAGCTCCTGGGCCAGCTGCTTGGCGTACCTGCTCGGGTGCTCCCGGTCGGCCGGCGTCCCGATCGGCGCGTACACCTGCATGCCCTTGGATCCCGACGTCTTCACGACCGGGTCCAGCCCGTCGGCCTCCAGCCGCTCGCCCAGCCGCTCGGCGACGACGCAACACTCGAAGATGCCGGTCTCCGGCCCCGGGTCCAGGTCGAGCACCAGGAGGTCGGGCAGCGCCGGCTGCCCGTCGTCGTCCACCTGCCACTGCGGGACGTGCACCTCGAGCGCGGCGAGGTTGGCCGCCCAGGCGAGGTCGGCGGTCGACTCGAGGATGACCATGTCGAGCGTCTCCCGGCCGCGGGAGCTGCCGGGACTCGGGATGGTCACCCGCCGCACCCACTGCGGCGCATGCCGGGCGCTGTTCTTCTCGAAGAAGGTCTGCCCCTCGACGCCGTCGGGCCACCGGGTGAACGTCACCGGGCGCCCGGCGACGTGCGGCAGGAGCACCGGCGCGATCCGCACGTAGTAGTCGATCACCTGCGCCTTGGTGAACGAGACCTCCGGGAACAGCACCTTCTCCAGGTTGGACACCTGCAGCGTCCTCCCCTCGATCTCCACCCGCTGCTTCGCGGGGCTCACGGCTCCACCACGACGTCGTCGGGCTCCAGGTCGTCGCGCACGCCCTTCCACGACGGGTGTCGCAGCCGGCCGTCCGCCGTCCACACCGCGTAGGCGACCTCACCCACCAGGTCCGGCTCCACCCAGTGCGCGTCGCGGGTGACGTCACGCGGCAGCGCGCCGTGGAACGGCGAGGTCTTCCGGGAGGTGAACATCCGCTCGAGGTCGCGCAGGTCCTGGTCGGTGAAGCCGGTGCCGACGTGCCCGGCGTAGACGAGCCGGCCCTCGTCGTCCGGGACGCCGAACAGCAGGGAGCCCACGCCGCCGGCCCGCCGCCCCTGACCGGGCCGCCAGCCGCCGACCACGACCGACTGGGTGCGGAAGTTCTTCACCTTGCGCCAGTCGGGGCTGCGCACGCCGGGGCGGTAGGGCGAGGCCAGCCGCTTGGCGACGACGCCCTCCAGCCCGTTCTCCAGGCTCGCGGCCTGCACGCCGGCCCCGCCGCCGCGGAACCACGGCGTGGCCACCCAGCGGTGCCCGCTCGCGCCGACGGCGTCGAGGCGCTCCCGCCGCTCGGCGTAGGGCAGGTCGACGAGGTCCTCGCCGTCCCACGCCAGCAGGTCGAAGACCAGGAAGGTGACCGGCCGGGCGGCGGCCAGCCCCGGCACCTCCGCGCCGGTGCGGTGCATCCGGTTCTGCAGCGCGCCGAAGTCCGGGCGGCCCTGGTCGTCCATGGCCACGATCTCGCCGTCGACGACGGCGTCGTGCCCGGCGAGGGCGGCGGGGAGGCGGCCCACCTCCGGGTACCGCACCGTGATGTCGGTGCCCTTGCGGGACGTCAGCCCGAGGACACCGCCCCGCACAGCGGCCACGGCGCGCACGCCGTCCCACTTGAACTCATAGCCCCAGCGGTCGTCCTCATCCTCCGGCGGCAGCTCCCCGGCCGTCGCCAGCATCGGCAGCGGCGCCTCGGCCTCCGACGGAGGCGGCTCCGCGGGCCGCGTGGCGTCGAGCTTGCGGATGTTCCAGGCCCGGTCGCCGACGGGGAACATAGCGTAGCGCCCGGCCAGCCGGCGGCCGTCGAAGGTGACGATGATGTGCCGGTCGTCCCACTTCTCGGTCGCGTACCGGCCGGCGTCCCAGATGGTGACGTGCCCGCCGCCGTACTCGCCGGCGGCGATCGCCCCGCTGAAGGACGCGTACTCGAGCGGGTGGTCCTCCGTCGGGACGGCGAGCCGGCTGGGCCCCTGCTCGGTGGGCGGCCCCTTCGGCACCGCCCAGCTCTTCAGGACGCCGTCGCGCTCGAGGCGCAGGTCCCAGTGCACCCGCTCCCCCGTGCGGCCCCGGGGGGTGTGGTGCTCCTGGACGACGAACGTGTCGTCGTCGCCGACCGGCAGGCTGCTGCCCACGGGTGGGACGGGCTCGGCCGTCCGCGCCGGGTCCCGCTTGGCGCGGTACTCGGCCAGCGGGTCCTGCTGCCGGCCGCGAGGGCGGGCCGGCACGTCAGGCGCTGCGACGGGCGCGCTTGGCCGGCGTCTTCTTCGCCGCCGGCTTGTCGGGGGCGGACTTCGACGCGGCGGTCTTCTTGGCCGCCGGCTTCTCGGCGGCCGCCTTCTTCGCAGGGGCCTTCTTCGCCGGGGCCGCCTTCTTGGCCGGCGCGCGCTTCGCGGGCGCCTCGGCCGCGGGGGCGTCGCCGGCGTCGTCCGCCTCGTCGTCCCCTGCACCGCCGCGGGCCCGCTCGACGCTGCGGCGCAGCGCGCTCATCAGGTCGACCACGGCGCCGCCGGTGTCCTCGACCTCCGGCACCTGCGCGACCTCGCCACCGCTCTGCTTGGCCTCCAGCAGCGCCGTCATGGCCTCGCGGTAGTCGTCGGTGAACTCGCCCGGGTCGAACTCCCCGGTCATCGAGCTGATCAGGGCCTCGGCCATCTTCAGCTCCTGCGGCCGGACGCTGATGTCCTCGTCGAGGAAGCCGAAGTCGGGCCGGCGGATCTCGTCCGGCCAGCGCATCGTGTGCAGGACCAGGATCCCGTCGCGCACGCGCAGGGCCGCGAGCGACTCGCGCTGCCGGATGGCGATCTTCGTGATCGCGACCTGTCCGGCGTTCTCCAGGGCGTCGCGCAGCAGCACGTACGGCCGGGCCGCGGGGCCGTCGGGCTCGAGGTAGTAGGTCTTCTCGAACATGATCGGGTCGATCTCGTCCTGGGCGACGAACTCCAGCACCTCGATCTCCCGGCGGGTGCTCAGCGGCAGGTCCTCGAAGTCCTCGTCGGTCAGGATGACGACCTGGCCGTCGGGCAGCTCGTAGCCCTTGGCGATGTCGCTGTACTCGACCTCTTCACCGTCGATCGAGCAGACGCGCTTGTACTTGACCCGCCCGCCGTCGGTGGCGTGCACCTGGTGGAACCGGATGTCCTTGTCCTCGGTCGCCGAGTACAGCTTCACGCCGATGCTGACGAGGCCGAAGGACACGGCCCCGCGCCAGATCGATCGCATGCACGCCCCTCATCCGTCCGGGCCACCGGACCCAGTGAGGACCCGGTTCCGGGTCAAGATCGCAGGATAGGTCCGAGCGGGCACCCGCGGCAGGTCGACGGACGCGCCGACTCCCCCGGAGGGATCAAGGACCCCGATGGGGGCGTCAGTCGACGCCCTCCGTCTGCGGGGCCAGGCCGCCGTTCTGGATCGCGTCGTAGACGAACTGGAGGACGTCGGAGCCGGCCACCATCGTCATCGTCAGCGCCGCCAGGCGGGTGGCCTTCGGTGCGGTCACGTAGCCGAACACGAAACCCGTCCCGACCCACTGGGCGAGGCAGAACGGGCAGGTGACCAGCTCCCCGACGGCGTGCTTCATCCCGCCGTGCTCGCGGACCTCCTCGGCCACCTCGGCGTGACCCGACGGGCCCTCGAACCGGACGAACGGGGCCCGGACGGGGGCGGTCACCGGGTCCTTGGCGATCCGCCGGGCCAGCCGGAACGTGGCCACCGTGAGCAGCGCGGCGTCCCCGAGCGGGATGCGCTCCGGGAGCTCCCGGTTCGATGCCCGGACCGCGGCGGCCGCGGCCGACACGAGACCCACGTACACACCCATCGCACCGAGGTCTCCGGCCAGGGGCCGCTCCTCGCCGTTGGTGTACTCGTGCTTCTGGGTGCGCGCCCATCGGCGGACCGGGGCACCGAGCCGGTGGAGCTCGCCTGCGATCGACATGC
>DASQTE010000027.1:0-10068 GCA_035642035.1 Blastococcus sp. | reverse complement strand
TCGTCCTGGTGGCCCGCTTCGAGTCCGAGGACGCCGCCCGGCGCAACAGCGACCGCCCCGAGCAGGGCGCGTGGTGGGCGGAGACCGAGCGGCTCTTCGACGGCGGGGCCACCTTCCTCGACAGCACCGACGTCGTCGTCGACCTCCAGGGCGATCCGGACCGGGCGGGCTTCGTCCAGGTGATCCGCGGGCGCACCAGCGACCCCGAACGGGCCAAGCAGCTCATGACGCAGGACCCGGAGATGTGGGCGACCTTCCGCCCCGACGTCCTGGGCAGCCTCGCGATCGGCCACGACGGCGGGGAGAACACCACCGTCCTCTGGTTCACCTCGGAGGCCGAGGCGCGTGAGAACGAGCGCAAGGAGGCGCCGCTGGAACTGCGGGCCACGATGGAGGAGATGGAGAAGATCAGCCTCGGGGAGCCGGAGTTCCTCGACCTCCGGACGCCGGTGATCCGGTCCGCCGGGGGCTGAGGGCGCACTCGCCCCGCGGTCACGGGCTGCGCGCCCGTCCGGTCCTCACCTCGGACCCGTGATGCCCGCCCGTTCTCTGCGCAGGAGCAGCGGGGCCGCCTCGTCCCGGATCTGCCGGGCGCGGGTCCGGGCGAGTTGCCAGGAGCCCGGGACGGCCCAGAAGGTCCAGGCGATGTACACGAACTGGAAGGGCAGCCGCAGCCACGGGTGCGAGGCGCCGGGAAGTCCCTCGATCCGGACCCCTGCCGCGGCGACGTAGACGTTGGCGGGGAAGACGGCGAGCAGGTACGCCGCCAGGGCGAGGGCCACCTCGCGGCGCCACCGGTGTGGCGTCGCGAGCCCCACCCCGAACAGTGCCTCGAGCAGGCCGGTCCCGAGGATCACCTGCTCGCGCCCGGGCACGAAGTCCGGCAGGTGCTGGACGAAGGGCTTCGGGTTCACGACGTGGCTCACGCCCGTGAACGTCATCGCCGTGGCCATCGCCACCCGGGCGGCGTCGCTCGGCGGCCTGCCACCGTGCCGGTGCGATGGGAACAGGCGGGCGAGGGCGTACACGGCGGCCAGCACCACCAACACCATCATCGCGAGACCTCCGGTCCCCTCTGCTCAGCCGTGCGTCGCCGGCGGCGGCGCGCTCCCGGCCGGTCGCACGAGTCGCTCCACCGCTTCCTCCCAGCCGACGGGCAGCGCGCTGCCCGGGGCCGCCCAGGTCTCGAACCGCGTGGGGCCCATGCGCGGGCGGAGCCCGGCCATCACGGCGCGGTGCGGCATCGCCGCCGCGAACCGGGAGAGGGCCGCCGCGTCGGTCCAGGCCGAGAGGGTCCAGAAGGTCTTGGCCAGCGGCTGTGCCCGCAGGCTGTAGCCGACCAGGCCGTCGGACCGCTCGAGCTGCCGGACGACGGAAATGGTGAGGCCCATGAACCGCGGGACCGTCGCCAGCGATCGCAGCGGCAACCGGCTGGCCATCACCAGATAGTCCGCCTCGGGCTCGGGCGTGAGGCGGCGCCGCCACGGCACGGTGGGCATGTCATGCCTCCTGCGGCGGTCGGACGCCCTCGCGGAGGGGACGGACCAGGCGCTCGTAGCTCGGGCGCAGGGCGAGCCGGTACAGGACCCGCAGCAGCAGCGGCTGCGCCGCCAGCAGCTCGTCCCGCTCGGCCGGACCGGCGTGGTCGAGGACCCACGGCCCGGCGAAGACGACCGAGCGCGCGCCGACGACCTTCCACGCGGCCTTGCCCAGGGCGGTGAACTCCTCTGCGGTGAACTCCCGCTGGTACCGGGAGAAGGCGACGTCCTCCTCGTGGGGGAGGTGCACCCCGAGGATGGCCTGCAGCGCCTCCGCCGAGCGCACGGCCTCTGCCAGGTCCCGTTCCCACGTCCCCCCGCCGGTCGCCTCGGGCAGCCCACGCAGGCTCTGGGCGGTGACAGCCAGACGGTCGGCCAGCACCCGGTGCTCGCCCTCGAGTTCCCCGTCGGCTTCGGCGAAGGACGGGTCCCGTTCCAGCAGCGCCGGGTAGACGACGGCTTCCTCCGCGGTGTGGTGGTCGTGGATGGCGCCCTCGTACCTGGCGTACCACGAGCCCAGGGCCGACAGCCGTGCCGCATCGGCCGGCCGTGCGGCGGCGACGAGGGCACGGAGCCGTTCCGCGTCCACGCGCATGGCACGGTGCTCCAGGTAGCTGGGACGGAGATCCGGCCGGTTGTCGACGGTCATGGGAGGCCCCTGTTTCTCCCCCGTGGACGAGGCGTGGCACGTCGGGGAGTGCCGCGGCGCCACCCTCGCAGCGTCGTCCGTTCCTCGGTAGCGTCTTTGGGCCCTGCGTCCGCTACGGCCCGGCGACGTCTCGCGGTGGTCGCTTCACGTCGGTCGTCGGTTTCCGCGGCCGCGGAGGTGGTCGACGACCAGCCGCGGGACCGCGTCGCCGTCGGCACCGGTGGACCGGTCGGGGAAGTCGAAGACGGCGACCATCATCTGCATCGGGTAGGCGGGCGGCCTCGGGCAGCTCCGGACCACGGTGCCGTCCACGGAGAACTCCGCCCGCTCGGCCGTCCAGTCGACGGCGTAGGTGTGGAAGCCGGCGACGTCGATCGGCAGCCGGACCGCCGCGAAGTCCTCCGGGCTGTCCGGGTCGCGGAACGCGTGCAGGCCCATGCCGACCGCGGCCGACGTCCCCGGTTCCACGGCGTCGCCGAACACCTCGAACACGCAGATCTCGGCGCAGCGCTCGGGCACGTCCTCCAGGCCGACCATCCACCAGGCCGCCATCGAGCGAGGTGTGAGCTCCGCCCGCGCCCGCATCTCGAGCCGGCCGTGGTCGGGCGTCCACCCCCAGAAGGCCTCCTGCTCCTCCCGGACGACGGCCCCCGGCCGCCAGGGCTGCTGCCCGACGGTGCTGCCCGCCGGGCCCGAGAAGTTGCCCGTCTGCACGCCGGAGACGCGCAGCGGCGGCTCGTGCTCGCCCGGCAGCCAGAGCCTCTGGTCCGGCGGGACGGACAGGTGCAGGCAACCGTCCCGGACCTCGTAGCAGGCCGCGGTCCCCGCCCGCGAGCTCCACGCGGGCAGGTAGTGCGGCAGCCAGACGGACCGGTCGAGGTCCGGTCCGTCGAACTCGTCGGCGAAGTCGGGGCTGGTCGGGAGCATGGGCCATCCTGACGCCGCCGGCCGACCCGCGGGGGTTCACATCGCCGGGAACTCCCGGACCAGCTGGGTCCGGGACCGCAGACCGCGCTTGCGGTAGACCCGGGAGAGGTGGTGCTCCACCGTCTTCGGGCTGAGGAACACCGCCGCGGCGATGTCGCGGTTGGACAGTCCCTGGGCGGCCAGCCCGGCGATCCGCGTCTCCTGCGGCGTCAGCGGTTCGACCGGCAGCGGCCGCCGCGGCCGGGCGCTCAGCCCCGTCGCCCGGAGTTCGGCCTCCGCCCGCTGCGCCCAGTAGGAGAGGTCCATCGCGGCGAACCGGACGGCGGCTGCCTCCAGCTGCCGGCGCGCGTCGGTGCGCCGTCCCGACCGGCGGAGCCAGGCGCCGTACAGCAGCCGGGTGTGCGGCCCCTCGAAGCCGTCCGGCGTCGCCGCGTGGTGGGCCAGGGCTTCCTCGAACGCCGCCTCGGCCTCGCCGGGGGCCGGGGTGGTCAGCGCCCGGCAGCGCGCGACGAGGGCGGCGGTCGCGGGTGGCCCGCCCCGGGACACCTCGGCGTACCGCGCGGCGAGCGCGCCGGCCTCTGCTCCCCGCCCCAGGCCGGTGTACGCCTCGACGAGCAGCGGCGCGACACCCAGGGGCTCACCCAGCGCGCCCACGCCGCCGTCCGCGGCCAGCCGGGCCTCGAGCAGCCCGGCCGTCTCCGCCAGGTCGCCCCGGCACAGGGCGCAGAACGCGGCGGTGAGCGCCTGGTGGGCCGCGACCTCGGTGGTGCCGGCGCGGTCGAGCAGCGTCCGCGCCCGGTCCAGGTGGGTCCGCGCCAGGTCGGGCCGGCCGCGGGCGGCGTACTGCCAGGCCAGCAGCTCCGTCGCCGGCGCGGCGTCCGCCACGTACTGCAGGTGCTCGGCGAGCTCGACCGCCTCGCCGGCGTCGGCGAACGCACCGGTGTGGTCCCCGAGGATCTCCGCCCGGCCGTGGGCGGTCATCGAAAGGGCCGCCACGAGGACTCCGAGTGCGCCGCGTTCGCGGGCCACCCGGATCCGCCGCTCGATGGAGGGGGCCGCCGCGTGTGCGTCGCCCAGCCAGGCGTGGCCGAGGATGAAGAGGACGAGGAACCGGGGGTCGTCGCGCAGGACGGGCTCGCCGTCCATGCGCTCGACGGCGCGCTGCAGGAGGGAGCGGCCGAGGTCGGGTTCCCCGCCCTGGACGAGGGCCGACCCGCGGACCCAGGCGGCCAGGGTCGCCCGCCGAGCGTCCGGCGCGTCGAGGTCCGGGGCGATCAGGTCCGCCGTCGACCGCATGCCGGGGACGTCGCCCATGCGGTGCTGGGCCAGGAGCAGCTCGGTCAGCGTCCACGTCCGGGCGGCACCCTCCGCGTCCAGGGCGGCCTCGCGCAGCAGTCCCACGGCCGCCGGGACCGAGCCGGCATGCCCCTCGAGCACCCCGAGGACGTGCAGCGTCTGCGCGCGGGCCGCCGCGCCCGCCTCGCCGCGCAGGAGCCTGGCCGCCAGGGACCGCGTCCGCTCGACCTCCCCGCTCACGGCGGCGTCCGCCACCGCCGCCGCGAGACGCTCCGCCGCCCTCGTCGCGTCCGTCGTGAGCGACGCCGCCCGCTCGAGGGCGGCCGACGAGGCGGCGAACCCCCGCTGGACGCGGGCCCGGTCGGCCACGTCCACGAGGGCGTCCGCCAGGTCGTCGTCGCGGCCGTCCGCAGCCTGCGCCCGGTGCCAGAGCCGCGTGACGTCGTCCCCGGCCAGTGCCGTGTCGGCCAGTGCCCGGTGCGCGGCCCGTCGCCGGGCCGGATCGGCCCGGTGCCACACCGCGGTGCGCACCAACGGATGCCGGAAGGAGAGAGCGTCACCGTCCCGCACGACGAGGCGTTCCCGTTGGGCCTCGTCCATCGCGCCGGCGCCCGTCGTGATCCCGAGGGTCTCCAGGGCGGCGGTCACGTGGCTCGCCCGGCCGTCGCCCGCGGCGGCGAGGAGCAGCAGCGCCGCCTGCGCCCCGGTCGACAACGCGGCCAGGTCGGGCTCGAAGACCTCGGCCAGCCGCGGGCCCATGGGCAGCGGCGCGGGGAGGGGAGCGGACCCCGTCCGCTGCGCCGGGCTCAACCGGGCCGCCACCTCGAGCAGCGCCAGCGGGTTGCCGCCGATCTGCCCGACGAGCCGCCGGACCACCGGGCCTGTGAGTCGCGGGGACAGGAGCGCCTCCGCGGCCGGGAGCGGGAGGTCGGCGACCGGCACGACGTCGTCGTCGGGCAGGGACCGGATCCCCGCCCGCTGGGCGAGCAGGAAGGCAACCGGGTCGTCGTGCATCCGGCGGACGGCGAACAGGAGGGCGGCCCTCGACTCCGCGTCGATCCACTGGGCGTCGTCCACGACCACCAGGACGGGACCGGCTCCCGCTGCTGCCGCGAGGAGGGACAGCGTGCCGGCACCGATGAGGAAGCGGTCGCCCGGGCCGCCGTCGCGCGACCATCCGAGCGCGGCGGACAGGGCGGACGCCTGGCCCGCGGGGACCTCGTCGATCCGGCCGCGCAGCGGGGACAGCAGCTCGAGGAGGCAGGCGTGCGCCAGCGCGGCCTCGGACTCCACCCCGCGCGCCGCGACGACGGTGAAGCCGTCGGCCCGGTCGACCGCGGCGCGCAGCAGTGCGGACTTGCCGACGCCGCTGCCGCCCTCCAGGAGGACCGCCGACGTCCGTGCCCCCCGCGAGTCCGCGAGCAGCCGGTCGATCCGCAGGAGCTCGGGCTCCCGGCCCACGAGCCGTCCGTCCGCGAGGGGCGGATCGAGGGTTTCCCCCGACGCGAGCGCAGGGCCGACGGACCCACGCTTCCCCGGTGGGAGTCGGACATCGGGAGGACGCCATGACCCTGACATCGAGCGGCAGCCTAGCGACGATCGGTCGACACATGAGGTGGATCGCGTGGTCCTTCGGGGCGCCGCTGGACCCACGGTCGGACGCGACGCCGCGGGGCGTCTTCGCGGACCTGCGACGGCCGGAGCGGGCGAACGGGCGGGCGGGGTCGTGACCGCCTTCGCCGGGATCGACCACCTCGGGCTGAGCGTGACCGACCTGGACGTGAGCGAGCGCTTCTACACCGGGGTGCTGGGATTCGACCGGCTCGTGGACTTCGGTGCGGTGCGCGTCCTGATCGACCGGCCGAGTTCGTTCACCCTCAGCCTGAGCCGGCACGCCGACGGCCGCCCGGAGCGTTTCAGCGAGCTGACGACCGGGCTCGACCACATCGGCCTCACCGCGGGGACGCGGGACGAACTGGTGGAGTGGGAGGACCGGTTCCGCGCTGCCGGCGTCGTCTTCACGCCGATCCGTGACATGCCGTTCGGGCACCACCTGAACTTCCGGGACCCCGACGGCATCGCGCTCGAGTTCTTCGTGCCGAACGACGTCCTGATCGAGAGCCTGCGCGAGGTGCGGGAGCGCGACGTCTCGCAGGAGGAGATCAGGGCCCGCGTCGAGCAGGTGCTCGCGGGTGATCTCGCGCAGCGCTGACGGACGGCGGAGCCGCTGGCAGCATGCGGCCATGACCTGGCGACGGCTGGACGGGGACCCGTCGTCCCGGTGGGTGCTCCGGACCGAGCGACTGCTCCTCCGGGAACTCACGATGGACGACCTCGACCCGCTGGCGGCCCTCTACCGGGACCCGGGGGTGCGCCGGTACTTCCCCGACGGCACGCGCACGTACGAGCAGACGCGCGAGGAGCTGGCCTGGACCATCGACGTCCACTACGCCCGGTACGGCTACGGGCTCTGGGCGGCGGTCGTCAGGGACACCGGCGCCTTCGCCGGGCGGTGCGGGCTGCTGCACTGGGAGATCGACGGCCGCCCCGAGGTGGAGGTCGCCTACCTGCTCGACCCGGCCGTGTGGGGCCGCGGCCTGGCGACCGAGGCGGCCCGGGCCATCGCGGACCACGCCTTCGCGACGCTCCCGGTCGATCGCCTCGTCGCCCTGATCGATCCGGCGAACGCCGCCTCGCGGCGGGTCGCGGAGAAGATCGGCATGACCGTCCTCTGGCCCGACCACGTCGACGAGCACGGACCCTGCGAGGTCCACGCGCTGCAGCGGCCGGTCAGCCGCCGTACGGGCGGGTGATGATCTCGAGGACGTGCCCGTCGGGGTCGTGCCAGTACACGCCCCGACCGCCGTCGTGGGTGTTGATCTCGCCCGGCTGCTGCTGGAAGGGATCGGCCCAGAAGTCCAGCCCGCCGGCCCGGATCCGCCCGAAGATCGCGTCGAACTCGTCCTCGGACACCAGGAACGCGTAGTGCCGGGGCACCACGTGCTCGTCGTCCATGAAGTCCAGCGAGACGTCGTTCTCCAGCTCGACGACGGCGAAGGGGCCGTAGGTCGTGGGCTCCCCCAGGCCGAGGAGGTCGGCGAGGAACGTCGCCGACCGCCGCTTGTCGCGGGCGGCGACGATGGTGTGGTTGAGGTGGACGGGCATCTGCGGCCTCCGCACCGGTGGACGATCGGGTGGCGGCGAGCCAAGCACGCCGCGGCGCCGTCCGGGACCCTCCGGTGCGTGACCGGCCCGCTCTCACGCGGGGTCGGTGACCACCCGGTCGCGGCCCCGGCGCTTGGCCAGGTAGAGGTGGCCGTCGGCGCGGCCCAGGATGTCGGCGGGGGTGGTGGACCCACCCGGGCTGCTGGACGCCCCGATGCTGATGGTGACGGGGAGGTCGCCCACGAGCGGGGCCCAGGGGTGACCGGCCACCGCGCGGCGGAGGTCGTCGAGCCGGGCCGCGGCCGTCGCCGGGTCCGCCCCGACCTGGACGAGGAGGAACTCCTCACCGCCCATGCGGGCGACGAACGACCCGGTCCCCGCCGACGCGCCGGCCGCCTGCAGCAGCTCGGCGACGGCGCACAGCACCTGGTCGCCCGCCTCGTGGGAGTGCGTGTCGTTGATCCGCTTGAAGTGGTCGAGGTCGAGGAGGGCCACCGTCACGGGCCCGCCGCCGGCGGCGGCCTGGTCGAGCAGCCGCGGCAGCTGGTCGTCGACGTAGCGGCGGTTGTAGAGGCCGGTGAGCGGGTCGCGCAGCGACAGCTCGCGGTACCGGCGCGACTGCCGGCGGGCCTCGGTCGTCTCGTACATCGCCTGCAGCGCCCGGGCGCGGGCGTCGCGCTCGGCCGACTGCAGGTCCATGAGCTCGTCGGTGTAGAGCCGGTGCTCCTCGTAGGCCTCGCGGAAGTCGCCGGCGGCGGCGTGCAGCTCGGCCTGCTCCCGACGGGCGCGCACGCGGATGGAGGTCAGCCCGTACTCGTCGCAGCGGCGCACGCACTCGTCCAGCGTCGCCTGCGCCTCGGCGAGCGCGCCCCGGCGGCGACGGACCTCGGTGAGGGTCAGCAGGAAGTCCGCGCCGGCGTCGCCGTCGCGGGTCCCGTCCAGCGCCTCCGGGCGCAGGCCGGGGAGCATCGCGGACTCGGCGTCGTCCAGGCGGCCGAGCTCCATGAGCGTGCGGCCGATGGTGTCCAGCCGCCCCACGTCCATGGGGATGGCGTGCCGGCCCGCCAGCTCCTGCAGCTTCGTGCTCCAGACCAGCGCCTCCTCGAAGGCGCCGACCACCGTCTCGCAGTAGGCCCGGTTGTTGAGCACCAGCAGCTGACGGTCGACGTCGCCGAGCTCCTCGGCCAGCCGGAGGACGTGGTCGTACCGGTCACGGGCCGCGACGTCGCCGCTGAGGCCGAGGCAGTCGGCCAGGCGCGCCAGGTGGTCGATGCGGGTCTCCGGCAGGGCGTCGTCGTCGAGCAGGTCGACGGCCCGCACGGCGTGCTCGAGGGCCATGGACAGGTCGCCGAGCTCCTGGAACACCGACGCCAGGACGAAGGAGCTGCGCGCCAGCAGGTGCCGCGCGTCGTGCTCGGTGGCCCACCGCTGGATCTCCTGGGCGCGGCGGCCGCCGTCGGGGACGTTGCCGCGCCGCCGCAGCAGGTCGGCCTGCACCAGGTGGGCCCGCTGGACGAGGTCGGCCAGGCCCAGCTCCTCGGCCCGGGCCACCGCCCGCGCGGCGCGCTCCTCGATGTCGCCGCGGTCGAAGCGGGAGAGGTTCTCCAGCTCCCCGACGGCGACGGACAGCTCGATGGCGCGGACGTCGAACGGCGGTGCGGGGGCAGCCGTGCTGCTGCCCGCTCTCGCCGGGTCGCGGACGTCCGCGGTGGTGGTCACAGCACCCCATCGGCCGGAGTGCGGAGAACCTTGAGCGCCGGACGGACGTGATCTACCCCGCACCGACGGCCGCTGCCGGGGCGGCCTGTTTGACTGGCGGCCATGCATCTCGGTGTCGACAGCTTCGTCTCCGCGGTCACCGACCCCTCGACCGGGCGGGTGGTCGGCCCGGCGGAGCGGATGGAGCACCTGCTCGAGGAGATCGAGCTGGCCGACCGGTCGGGGCTCTACTCCTTCGGCATCGGGGAGCACCACCGCAGCGAGTACTACGACTCGGCGCCCCCGGTGATCCTGGCGGCCGCGGCCGCGCGCACCTCCCGGATCCGGCTCGGCAGCGCGGTGGCGGTCCTCAGCGCCGCCGACCCGGTCCGGGTGTTCCAGCAGTTCGCCACCCTGGACCTGATCGCCAAGGGGCGGATCGACCTGGTCGTGGGCCGAGGCTCGTTCACCGAGGCCTTCCCGCTCTTCGGGCTGAGCCTGGCCGACTACGACTCACTGTTCGAGGAGAAACTCGACCTCCTGCTGCGCATCCGCGAGTCGGAGAAGGTCACCTGGTCGGGCCGCCACCGGCCGGCGCTGACCGGGCAGGGCGTCTACCCGCGGCCGGTGCAGGACCCGTTACCCATCTGGGTGGGGGTCGGCGGGACGCCGGAGTCCTTCGTGCGGGCCGGGCTGCTCGGCCTCCCGCTCATGGTGGCGATCATCGGCGGGGAGCCACGCCAGTTCGCCCCGCTGGTGGACCTGTACCGCCGGGCCGGGGCGCAGGCCGGGCAC
>DASQTE010000026.1:0-16744 GCA_035642035.1 Blastococcus sp. | reverse complement strand
GGCTCGCCGTCCGGCGCCGCCAGCTCGCCGCCGGCGAGCTGGTCTACCTGGCTCACCAGCTGGACGTCGCGGGCCGGTCGCCCCGGTAGCACGCACCCCAGGAATGCCGGTGGCCGGAGTCGGTGAACCGTCGGGGCCGCTGATCCGTGGTCCGGGGTGACGGCAGCGGATCGTCACGGAGGTGCCGTGCGCTCATCTCGGCTGGACGCGGTCCTCGGCACGCTCGCCACACCCCTCGTGCTCGGCGTCCTCTCCGTGGGCCCCGGCCTCGACGCGGTCGGGTGGGGCGTCGGGCTGGCCTCCGGCTGGGGGCTGACCGCGCTCCTGGTCACCGGCCGGAACCGGAACGGGCAACCGATCCTCCCGCCGGACCGGATCACCCTGACACGGGCGCTGCTGAGCGCCGGGGCCGCAGGACTCGTCGCCGACGCCGCCGACCGGCCCCTGGCGGTCACCTGGCTGGTCGTGCTCTCCTCCGTCGCGCTCGTGCTCGACAACGTGGACGGGCGGGTGGCGCGCCGTACGGGGACCGTCACACCGTTCGGGGCCCGATTCGACGGCGAGGTCGACGCCTTCCTCATCCTGGTGCTGAGCGTCGCGGTGTCCCGGGAGTACGGCGCCTGGGTGCTGGCCATCGGCGCCGCCCGCTACCTGCATCTGGTCGCGGAGTGGCTGGTCCCGTGGATGGCCGCGCCGCTGCCGGCGCGGTACTGGGGCAAGGTCGTCGCCGCCGTCCAGGGCGTCGTCCTCACCGTCGCGGTCTCCGGGCTGCTGCCCCGGACCGTGGGCATGCTCGCGGTCGGCGTCGGGCTGGTGCTGCTGGCCGAGTCGTTCAGCCGCGGCGTCGGCTGGCTGTACCGCACCGGCGCCGGCCCGCGCACCCGCCGGGTGCTGCGCCTGTCCACCGCGCTGGTCGCGGCAGCGGTCGTGTGGGCCGCCCTCGTCGCGCCGTCCCGCCTCGACCAGCTCAGCCCCGCCGCGTTCGCCCGCATCCCGCTGGAGGGGCTGGCGCTGGTCGCGATCGGGCTGGTGCTGCCGCCGCGGCTCAGGCGGGTCGTGGCCGCTGCGGCGGGGCTCGCGCTCGGGCTGCTCGCCGTCGTCAAGCTCCTCGACGCCGGGTTCTCCGCGCAGCTCGGCCGGCCGTTCAACCTGGTCCTCGACTGGGCCTCGCTCGGTCCGGCGATCGGGGTGGTGCGCGACTCGGTCGGGTCGACGACGACCGTCGTCGTCCTCGTCCTGGCCGGGATCGCCCTGGCCCTGCTGGTCGTCCTCATCACCGCGTCGACCATCCGCCTCAGCAGCGGCACCGCCCGGCACCGGCGCCACTCGGTCCGCGGCGTCGCCGCCCTGGGCGTGGTGTGGATCGTCTGCGCCGCGCTGTCGCTGCAGCTCGCCCCGGCCGGCCCCGTCGCCTCGGCGAGCACCGCCGGGCTGGCCGTGGCGCACGGCCGCGAGGTCGGGGCGACCGTGCGGGACCAGGCGCGGTTCGAGGCGGCCACCCGGGCCGTCGACCCGTCCGCCGAGCTCTCGACGGCGTCCCTGCTCGACGGCCTGCAGGGCAAGGACGTCCTGGTCGTCTTCGTCGAGAGCTACGGGCAGTACGCCGTGCAGGACTCCCCCGTCGCCGCCGGTGTCACCGAGGTCCTGCGCAGCGGCACCACCCGGCTGGCCCGGGTCGGGCTCGACGCGCGCAGCGCCTTCCTCGACTCCCCCATCTTCGGCGGCTACAGCTGGCTCGCCCACGCGACCCTGCAGTCGGGGCTGCGGATCGACAGCCAGCCACGGCACGACCAGCTCATGGCCAGCGACCGGCTCACGCTCAGCAGCGCCTTCGGGGAGGCGGGCTGGCGCACCGTCGGCGTCAACCCCGCCAATGACCGGCCGTGGCCGGAGGGGCAATCCTTCTACCGGTTCGAGCAGCTCTACGGCCGGTTCGACCTCGGCTACCAGGGCCCGACGTTCAGCTGGGCCGCGATGCCGGACCAGTTCACCCTGGCCGCCTTCCAGCGGCTCGAGCTCACCCCTGGGCATGCCCCGGTCATGGCCGAGATCGATCTCGTCTCCTCGCACCAGCCGTGGACCCCGCTGCCGGACATGCTGCCCTGGGACCAGCTCGGCGACGGCTCCGTCTTCGAGCCCATGGCCGCCCGCGGCCCGACGCCCGAGGAGGCCTGGGGCGACACGGACACCGTCCGGCGGCTGTACGGCGAGTCCATCGAGTACTCCCTGGAGGCGCTCCTCTCCTGGGTGGTCGCCCTGCAGGACGAGGACCTCGTCCTCGTGATGCTCGGTGACCACCAGCCTCTCCCGCTGGTCACCGGCCCCGACGCCACCTCCCAGGTGCCCATCTCCCTCGTCGCGTCGGACCCCGCCGTGCTCGACCGCATCGACGGCTGGGACTGGCAGGACGGGCTGCTGCCGAGCCCCGACGCGCCGGTGTGGCCCATGGACGCCTTCCGCGACCGGTTCCTGGACGCCTTCAGCACCACGTCCGAACCCCAGGCGCTCCGGCCGCCGCGGTGACCGCGACCTCCGACCGGGTCCGTGCCTTCTGGGTCCGGACGCCCGGGGCCGGCGAGATCCGGCACGTCCGGCTGCCGGAGCCGGGCCCGCACGACGTCGTCGTGCGGGCGCTGCACTCCGGGATCAGCCGGGGGACGGAGACCCTCGTCTTCCGCGGCCAGGTGCCCGAGAGCCAGCACGAGGCCATGCGGGCGCCCTTCCAGGACGGCGACTTCCCTGGGCCGGTGAAGTACGGCTACCTCAGCGTCGGGGTCGTCGAGCACGGGCCCGCGGACCTCCTCGGGCGGACGGTGTTCTGCCTGCACCCGCACCAGACGGCGTACGTGGTGCCCGCGGATGCCGTCGTGCCCGTCCCGGACGACGTCCCGGCCCGGCGGGCCGTGCTCGCCGGCACGGTCGAGACCGCGGTCAACGCGCTGTGGGACGCCCCTCCGCTGCTCGGCGACCGGGTCACCGTCGTCGGCGCCGGGATGGTGGGGTGCTGCGTCGCGCGGCTGCTGGCGCGCTACCCGTGCACCGACGTCGAACTGGTCGACGTCGACAGGAGCCGGGCGGACGTGGCCGCCCGGCTCGGCGTGCCCTTCGTCGCGCCGGAGGACGCCGCGGGCCGACGCGACCTCGTGGTGCACGCCAGCGCGACCGCAGCCGGACTGCAGCTGTCGCTCGGCCTGCTCCGCACCGAGGGGACCGTCCTCGAACTGAGCTGGTACGGCGACCGCGAGGTGACGTTGACGCTCGGGGGCGCCTTCCACTCGGGCCGGCTGGCCCTCCGCGCCAGCCAGGTCGGCACGGTGGCGCCGGCGCGCCGGGGCTCCCGAACCCTCCGGGACCGGCTCGCGCTCGCCCTCGACGTCCTGCGGGACCCGGCCTTCGACGCGCTGCTCACCGGGTCGTCGTCGTTCGACGACCTGCCCGAGGTGATGGCGCGGCTCGCCGACGGCCGACTGCCGGCCCTGTGCCACACGATCGCCTACGAGGAGGAACCCCCGTGTTCAGCGTGACGGTCCGCGACTCGATGATGATCGCCCACAGCTTCACCGGCGAGGTGTTCGGCCCGGCCCAGCGCCTGCACGGCGCGACCTACGTCGTCGACGCCACGTTCCGGCGCACCGGTCTGGACGACGACGGGGTGGTCGTCGACATCGGCGCCGCCGCCGGTCTGCTGCACGAGGTGCTGGGCGGGCTGACCTACCGCAACCTCGACGACGACCCCGAGCTCGCCGGGACGAACACGACGACCGAGGCGCTGGCGCGGGTCGTCGCCGACCGGCTGGCCGTGCGGATCGGCGACGGCGCGCTCGGTCCCGGCGGCGGAGGCCTCGAGGGGCTCGTGGTCACCCTCCACGAGTCGCACGTCGCCTGGGCCAGCTACGACCGGGGGCTGTGAGCACCGTCCGGGTCGTCGTCCCGGCCGGGATCGACGACCCCGCGCGGGTCAGCGGTGGCAACCGCTACGACCGCGCGGTCTGCGACGCCCTGCGCGACGCCGGGTGGAGCGTCACCGAGATCGCCGTCGAGGGCCCGTGGCCGCGACCCGACGCCCCCGCGCTGGCGCGCCTCGCGCTGGCCCTCGACGCCCTCCCCGACGGCGCGCTCGTCCTCGTCGACGGCCTGATCGCCTCGGCGGCCCGTGCGGTCCTCGCGCCGCCGCCGTCGGAGCGGCTGCGGCTGCGGCTGCGGCTCGTCGTCCTGGTGCACATGGTCTTCGGCGGGGTCGCCGTCCCGGAGCGCGACGAGTCGGCCGTGCTGGCCGTCGCCCGGGCCGTGGTGACCACCAGCGACTGGACCCGCCGCCGGCTGCTGGCGCGCTATCCGCTGCCGGCGGGCCGGGTGCACGTCGCCTCCCCGGGCAGCGAGCCGGCTCCGGTGAGCCCGCGGTCGCCGGACGGCGGACGGCTGCTGTGCGTCGGGACGCTGTCCCCGCTCAAGGGCCAGGACCTGCTGCTGGACGCGCTGGGCGACGTGTCCGGGCTCCCCTGGCGCTGCACCCTGGTAGGCCCGCTGGACCGGGATCCGCAGTTCGTCGCGTCGCTGGGGCGCCGGGCCACGGCGACCGGCATCGCCGACCGCGTCCGCATGCCCGGCACGCGCACCGGGGCGGCGCTGCGACGGGAGATCGAGGACGCCGACCTGCTCGTCGTCCCCTCGCGGTCGGAGACCTACGGCATGGTCGTGCCCGAGGCGCTGGCCGCCGGCGTGCCCGTCCTCGCGACCGCGGTCGGCGGCCTCCCGGAGGCGCTGGGGCACACGTCCGACGGCCGGCCCGGCATCCTCGTGGCCCCCGACGACGCCGCCGCGCTCGCGGCCGGCCTCGCGCGCTGGCTCACCGACGCCCGACTGCGCGACCGGCTGCGGGGCGCCGCGCTGCGCCGGAGGGAGGCGCTGCCGGGCTGGCGCAGCACCGGCGCGTGCGTCGGCCGCGTGCTGGCCGCGGTCGCGGCTGAACCGGATCCGCCGGAGATCCGTGTTGCCAGTCATACGGACGGAGGCCGATGGGCGTGAGACGACGTGCGTGGGGAGCGGCACGCCTCTTCGGCGGTGCCCTGATCCTCGCCGCCGTCGTCTGGTGGGTCGGCCCGGCTGCCTTCCTGGACGGCCTGCGCGGGATCGGCCCCGGCACGCTGCTCGCCGCGCTCGCCATCGGCGCCCTGACGACGTTCCTCTGCGCCTGGCGCTGGCGCGTCGTGGCGGCCGCGCTCGGGGTCGGCCTGCCCCTGGCCGACGCCACCGCCGCCTACTACCGCTCGCAGTTCCTCAACAGCGCCCTGCCCGGCGGCGTGCTCGGCGACGTCCACCGCGGACTGCGCCACGGCATCGACGCCGGGGACCTCGGCCGCGGGCTGCGCGCCGTCTTCTGGGAGCGCGTCGCGGGCCAGGTGGTCCAGGCGGCGGTGGCGGTCGCCGTGCTGCTGGCCCTCCCCTCACCGGTGCAGGCGGCGATGCCCGCCGTCGCCGCGGCCGGCGTCGCGGCGGTGGGCCTCCTGCTGCTCACCGGCCGCGGGGTCGTGCGGCACGGTCCGATCCGCCTGGCCGGGGCCTTCCGGGCCGCCGCGGTCGAGGGACGCGGCGTGCTGCTGCGGCCGCCCGCCGTGCGCCCGGTCCTGATCACGTCCGTCCTCGTGGTCGCCGGGCACGTGGCCATGTTCCTGCTCGCCGCCCACGCCGCGGGGGTGGACGGCGCGCCGGAGCAACTGCTGCCGCTGGCGCTGGTCGTCCTGCTGGCCGCCGGGATCCCGCTCAACGTCGGAGGCTGGGGTCCCCGCGAGGGCGCGGCCGCGTGGATCTTCTCGGCCACCCAGTGGGGAGCCGGCGCGGGGGCGGCCGTGGCCACCGCGTTCGGCGTCCTGACCCTGGTGGCGGTGCTCCCGGGCGCCGCCGTCCTGCTCGCGGGCCGGCAGCGGCCGCGGGCCGTCCCGCCGGCAGCTCCCCGGCCGGAACCCCTGGCCGGCGTCGTGCCCGGCGGAACCCGAGAGGACGGTGCGGCGCATGGCTGACCGGCCCTACACCCTGCTCAGCTGCGGCATGTCGATCGACGGCTACCTGGACAGCACGGACACCACCCGGCTGCGCCTGTCCAACGCCGACGACTTCGACCGGGTCGACGCGGAGCGCGCCCGCTGCGACGCGATCCTCGTCGGCGCCGCGACGGTCCGGAACGACAACCCGCGGCTGCTCGTCCGCTCGGCGGCCCGGCGCGCCGAACGGGTGTCACGGGGGCTGCCCGCGTCGCCGGCCAAGGTCACGCTCACCCGGCGCGGGGACCTGCCCCCGACGGCGGCCTTCTTCACGACGGGCGACTCGGACAAGATCGTCTACTGCCCGAGCCCGGCCGCGGCGGAGGTGCGGGCCCGGCTGGGTGCGGTCGCGACCGTCGTCGACGTAGGCCCGGCGGGACGGGTCGACGTGGCCTGCGTGATGGAGCACCTCTCCGCCCGGGGGATCGACCGGGTGATGGTCGAGGGCGGCGGGACCGTGCTCACCCAGTTCCTCACCGCGGACCTCGTGGACGAGCTGCACCTCGTGGTGGCGCCGCTGTTCGTGGGCGACTCCCGCGCGCCCCGGCTGGTCGGCGACGGGCCCTTCCCCTGGAACGCCCAGCGACGGGCGACCCTCGCCGGGGTGCGGCAGATCGGCGACGTGGTGCTGCTCCGGTACGCACTGTCCGACCGGTTCTGCGCCGAGCACGCGGCCGGTGAGGAGTGATGGCGGCCGACCTGCCCGCCGCGGCGATCCGGACCCAGGTCCGGATCCCGCTCCGCTTCTCCGACGGCTACGCGACCACCGTCCTCGTCACCAGCTTCCGCGGGCTGGTCGACAACCGGGAGCACCTCGCGCTGGCGTGCGGCAACCCCCCGGCCGTCCCGCTGGTCCGCCCGCACAGCGAGTGCCTCACCGGCGACGCCCTGGGCAGCCAGCGCTGCGACTGCGGCCCGCAGCTGCGGGAGGCGGTCGAACGGATCACCGAGGCCGGCGGCTACCTGCTCTACCTCCGCCAGGAGGGACGCGGCATCGGGCTCTACGACAAACTCGACGCCTACGCGCTGCAGGACACCGGCCTCGACACCTACGAGGCCAACGTCGCGCTCGGCCACGCCCCCGACGAGCGGGACTACACGGTCGCGGCCCAGATGCTCCGGGCCCTCGGTGTGTCCACGCTCGCGCTGCTCAGCAACAACCCGGACAAGGCGGCCCAGCTCGAGCGGCTGGGCGTGACCGTGGCGGCGCGGGTGCCCACGGCCGTGCACCTCTCCGAGGCGAACGCGAGCTACCTCTCCACCAAGGCCCGCAACGGTCACCACGGCCTGGGCTCGGTGCACCTGGCCGAGGTGGACTAGCCGTCCCGCGCGGAGGCCGGCTGAGGCGGACGTCCGCCCGCGGCCCGCCGGTGCGCCTCTGCTCAGCGCGCCGGCGGGCCGGGGCCGTCAGGTGACGGTGAACTGACCGTTCATGCTGGGGTGCGGATCGCAGATGTAGCGGTATTCGCCCGGCTCGAAGGTGACCACCCAGGTGGTCTCGACCTTCTCCGTCGCCGTCGTCTTCTCCTCGACCGCCCCGTCCCCCCCGCTGAGGTGGAAGTTGTGGACGCTGGTCGGGTCGTTGACCTCGATGTTGTACTCGCCCGCGGGCAGCGTGGTCACGGGCTCGCCGTCCTCGTCGACCAGGCTGATCTCGAAGGCGTCGGGCGACTCCTCGGTGCCGACCATCCCGCGGAGGGTCGGCGCGTCCGCGGCGGGGGTCGCCGCCTCGGGCTCCTCGTCCTCCGAGCCGCACGCAGCGGCCAGGAGGAGCACGGCCAGGACTGCTGCTGTCGGGCGTCTCATCGTCGCTGCCGCCTCCTCCGCTGCCCGTCCGGTCGCCGGTGCAGCCCTCGGTCGATGCATCCACCCCTGTACACGGAGCGACCCCGCATCCGGTTCACCAGTTCGTCAGCGTGTCGCACGCGGACGGCGCCCGGGAGCATGGACCGGGCAGTGACAGGGCCCCAGACTGGTGCCCCCGCAGGTCAGGAGTCCGCGCATGGATCTCGGCATCGATCTGGGCACCGCCAACACGGTGGTGAGCGACGTCCGGCGCGGCATCGTCTTCGACGAGCCGAGCGTCATGCTGCTGCGCCAGGGCAGCCCGCGCCGGCGGCAGGTCCAGACCGTCGGGCGGGACGCGTCCGATCTGCTCGGCCGCGCCCCGGCCCGCTTCACCGCCGTCCGGCCGCTGCACGACGGGGTGGTGACGGATCTGGAGACCGCCCGGCTGTACCTCAGGGCGGTCCTGGAGCGGGCGGGACGGCGGGCGTGGAGCCCGGTCCGCGCGGTGATCGGGGTTCCCGCCGACTCCACCGCGCTGGAGACCCGCGCGCTCCTCGAGGCGGCGCAGGAGGCAGGCATCCGCCCGGTCACGGCGCTCGACGACTCGGTCGCCGGCGCGGTCGGTTGCGGCGTCGACCCGCTCGAGCGGCGGGTGCACATGGTGGTCGACGTCGGCGGCGGCACCGCCGAGGCGGTGGCCTTCTGCTACGGCGGGGTCCTCGCCCACCGCACCAGCAAGGTCGGCGGGGACGAGATGACGGTGGCCGTCGCCCGGTACCTCCGCGAGCAGCACCAGCTGCATCTCGGCTCGCTCGAGGCGGAGCGGGTGAAGGTCTACTCCGCCGCCGCGGAGCACGACGGCCCGCTGGTGGTGCACGGCCGCGACGGCGCGTCCGGCCGTCCGAGGCTCGCGACCGTGCAGGCGGCCGAGGTGGCCGAGGCCGTGCGGCCGGTGGTCAACGAGGTCGTCCGGGCGCTCACCGGCTGCCTCGACGACCTGCCCCCGCAGGCGCTCGCCGACGTGCTCGCCGAGGGCGTGCTGGTGTTCGGCGGTGCCTCGCTGGTCACCGGCTTCACCCAGCACCTCGAGCGCGAGCTCGGCCTGCCGGTCAAGCTCGCCGAGGAGCCCCTGACGTGCGTCGCCGAGGGCGCCGCCCGCGCGCTGCGCAACCGGACGCTGCTCGCGGCCTACGGCCGGGGCTGACCCGTCAGGGCGCCTGCAGCGGGCCGGTCGAGAGGACGTCCGCCCGCTGCTCGAGGTAGTAGCGCAGGCCGTCGGCGACGACGGCCTTCGCGCTGTTCGCCCCCGTACCCGGCCCCTGCACCAGCGCGGTCATGACGATCTCGGGGGCGTCCATCGGGGCGACGGCGGAGATCCAGTTGTCGTACTCCCCGTCCCGCAGGCCGCCGTCCTGCGCCGTCCCGGTCTTGGCGCCGGCCGGCACCGGAAGGCCGGCCAGCGCGGTGGCGGTGCCGCTGGTCACCGCGGCCCGCATCCCCTCGCGGACCGGACCGAGGTCGCCGGCGAACGGCACCGGCGTCAGGACCGGGGCCGGGAGCGCGGTGTAGGTGGCCGTGTCCGTCCCGCCGCCGGTTCCGACCGCCAGGCCCAGCCGTGGAGTGACCAGGTGCCCGGTCGAGACGGCGGCGGTCCACCCGGCGTTCTGCAGCGGGGTGACCTGCAGGTCTCCCTGGCCGATGCCGAGGATGACGGTCGACCCGCCGTACCAGGTGCCCCCCTCCGCCTCGACGGACTCCGGCGTGCCCAGGTGGCCGGCGGACTCGGCGGGCAGGTCGATCCCGGTCCGCGCGCCCACGCCGAGCGCCCGGGCGGTGTCGATCAGCGCCTCGGGGCCCATCGCGACGGCCAGCTTGTAGAAGTAGACGTCGTTCGAGATGGCGATCGACTGCACCAGGTTCATCGGCCCCATCGGCCGCCAGTTGCCGAAGGTGTGCCCCCCGTAGGTGAAGCTGGCCCCGGTGGGGATGGCCTGGCGCGGTGCGAACACCGAGTGCGCCTGGTTCGCCGCGGCGACGACGAGCTTGAAGGTCGAGCCGGGCGGCGCGACCGCCTGGGTCACGTGCTCCAGCATCGGGGACCCCGGCGCGGCGGCCAGTGCCTGGAGGGCCGCGCCGTCGACGGGCGGTCCGTAGATGTTGTTGTCGAACGACGGGGTGCCCGCGATGGCGAGGACCTGCCCCGACATCGGGTCCAGGGCGACGGCGGCGCCGATCTTGCCCTGCGGCCGGGGCTGCGCGCGCACGGCCGCGACCAGGCCGGCGTCGAGCCGGCGCTGCAGCCCCAGGTCGATCGAGAGCCGCAGGTCGGCCCCGCGCACCGGGGCCCGGTACTCGGCGAGCGCGACCGGCGTGCCGCGCGGGTCGACGTACAGGCACTGCCGCCCGTTGGTCCCGCGGAGCACCGCGTCGTACTGCTGCTCGAGCCCGGCGCGGCCGACGATCTCGCCGGCCGGCAGGCCGGGCCAGCGCTCCTCGTCCTCGGGCGTGGCCACCCCCACGAAGCCGAGCACCGGTCCCAGCAGCGCGCCCTGCGGGTAGACGCGGCGCGGCTCGGGGACGACGTAGACGCCGGCGATCCCGGCGGCGGCCACCGCGTCGCCGGCCGCGCGCGGCACCTCGGCCACCGGCATCGACAGCTCGGTCTCCCCGGCCGCACCGAGCTGGGCGGCGAGCTCCGGCGCCGGCCGGCCGGTCAGTCCCGCGAGCCGCTCCACGTCAGCAGGCCGGGTGCGCAGCAGGGCGGGCACCACCAGCACCCGGTCCACGCCGCTGCCGGCATCCGCGGCGCCCATCGCCAGCGGCACGTCGTGCCGGTCGCTGATCGAGCCGCGGGGGGCGGGCAGGCGGAAGCAGCGGGTCATCTGCTCGTCCCCCACGACCTGCAGGGCCTCGCCCCGGTCGACCTGCAGCCGCCAGCCGTACACCCCGAACGAGACGAGCAGCGCCGAGAGGGCGACCGCGGCCAGCCGGACCAGCCGTGGCCGTGGGTTGCGCCGGCCCGGCGGCGCCCACAGCCGCCTGCGGGCGCCGTCCCGGCGGACGGCCAGGACCACCCCGATGGCCGCGAGGTGCACGACGAGCGCCGTGCCGCCGTAGCTCACGAGCGGGAAGGGGACGCCGGCGAGGGGCAGCAGCCCGAGGTTGGCCCCCACCGAGACCACGGTCTCGATGCCCAGCAGGATCGCCAGCCCCGCTCCGACGAGCGCGCCGTGCGGCGTGCGCGACGCCCGGCTGGCCAGCGCGAGCCGCCACACCAGCAGGGTCGCGGCGAGCACCACTCCGGCGCCGGCGACGAGTCCCCACTGGCCGACCAGGCTGGCCAGCGCCAGATCGGTGTCCCGCTCGGGCAGGTACTGCGCACGCAGGAGGCGCAGCGGGTCGTCCGTCCGCCCGAACAGCCCGCCGGACCCCACCGCGATGTTCGCCTGTCGCACGGCCCAGCCGGAGCCGGTCGGTGACTCGTGGGCGCCGACCAGGAAGCTGCCGAGGCGGGCCACCTGGTAGGGGCGCAGGAAGCTGATCAGCAGCGGCGCGGAGATCGCCGCGGCGGCGGCCAGCGGCAGCAGGAAGCGCGCGGGCACCCGCCCGAGCACCAGCATGGCCGCCGTGAGGAGGGTCAGCAGCATGGCCGTGCTGAGGTCCGGCTGCAGCAGGGTGAGCCCGATGGGCACGACCGCGAGCAGCAGGGCGAGGGTGAAGCGCTGCCACGGCGGCCGGCTCGAGCCGAGGACGGCGGCGAGCACGAGCAGCAGCCCGAGCTTGGCGAGCTCGGAGGGCTGGAAGGTGAGGGAGCCGATCGCGATCCAGCGGGTGGCCCCGTTCGCCGACAGGCCGACCGCCAGGACACCGACGAGCAGCACGACCGCGGCCCCGTAGGCGGCCCAGGCCAGGACGCCGAGGAAGCGCACACGCACCTGCCAGAACACCGCCAGGGCCAGCACCCCGCCCGCGGCGATCAGGCCCTGCCGCGCGGCGAGGTCCGCGGCGTCGACGAGGTACAGGTTCGCCATCCCGAGCCCGACCAGGGCCACCGCGGCCAGGACGGCGAGCAGGTCGAACGCGGCGCTGCGCCGGTTCCGGCGCTGCTCGCGGGTCCGCCGGCGGACCGCGACCGCGGCCGCGGGTGCCGTGCCCGACCGGGTGATCGGCATGTCCTCCCCCTCCGGCTGTGTCAGCCGCCCTGTCCGGCGGACCCGCAGGAGCCGACGACGAAGGGCGCGGACGCTGCAACCGCCGGGACGGCGGTGACGGCGGTGACTGCGACGCCGTCCACGGGCGGGAGGGCGACGACGCCGACGGCCGCGGCCCGGTCGGCCTGCGGCGGCACGGTGACGGTTCCGCCCGGCGCCGTGACCGTGGGTCCGGTGCAGCGGTCGGCGACCAGGTACGACCAGGTGACGACCTGCGGCTCGGCCGACGGGACGAGTTGCAGCGCGAGGCGCACCGTGCACGCCGCGCCAGGTGCGCAGGGAGCGAGCGGGCGCAGGTCGACCGCGGCGACGCTCCCCGCGGCGGCGGGAGCCGGCGCCGGCAGCTGCTGGTCGTCGGGCTCCGGCGTGTCGGACGGCTCCTCCCCCTCGCGCCCGGCGTCCAGGAGCAGGTCGATGTCGGCGGTGATGTCGTCGCGCAGGAGGACGACCTCCGACACGACGACCCCGGCGAGGACCAGGATGGACAGCACCCAGGCGCCGACGCGCCGTCCGGTCGACCTGGGGGGCGAGGACGCGCGCCGCACCGGCTCCGCGCGCCGGGCGGGAGGCGCCCCGCCGGTCCGCATGACGCCGCCTGTCGCTGCCCCTGTCGCGCCGACGGCGCGCACCAGTGCGGCGAGCTCGGCACGGACGGCCGGGCGGTCGATCCCGGCGGCCGCCTCCTGCAGCCTCCGTGCGACGGCGGGGACGCCGACCACCGGGAGGTCCCGCAACGCACGGTCGAGCTCGGCCGCGCGTTGCTCGGCGGCCGGGCCGGGCGACGGGACGGCCGCGACGACGCCCGCGAGGACGTCGCGCGCGGACCGCCTGGACGGGCCGCCGCCCCTCCCGTTCGCGGCCGGGCCGGGGACGACCAGTCCGTCGACCGTGACGACCGGCTCCTCGACGAGCACGTCGCCGTCCGGGCCGCCGCTGCCCGGCGCCGAGTCCGACGACGAGTCCGACGACGCGGCCGCGAGGACCCCCGCCCCCAGCTCGACCGCCTGGGCCGCGGTGAGCCGGACCATGGCGAGGAGCCGGCTCAGCTGCACCCCGTCGGGGGGCGACGGCGGCGCATCGGCCCCCTGCTGCCCGCGTTGCTCGGGGAGGGCGGTCGGGTGCTCGGGTTCCAGGCGCTCGGAGACCCGTCGCGTCGTCAGGTCCGTCACAGAGCCACCCCCGCCCAACCGCTACTGACTGGGCCGATCCCCGTGACACGTCCCGACCGATGCTGACCCTTGGTGACGCGGCTGTCACGGGGTTCCCGCGCGGCTCGCCGGGTCCGTCAGGGCGAGATCGGCACGAAGCCCTCCCCGTCGAAGCGCCAGCGCACCGTGAAGGGCACGGACGGGCCGCTGGCGTGGAAGTCGCCCGGCCCGTAGGCGGCCATCGCCGCGACGATCTCGCCGTCCCGGACCGCCAGTCCCGCCGGGTCGTACTCGGGCGGCAGGAGGGCGTCCCCCTGCAGGCTGCGTGGGCTGGGAAGGGTTCCCAGCAGCTCGCCGGTCGACGAGAGGACCTCGACCTCCTGGAGGATCCCGTTGGACGGCTGCGGGGAGCACTCCAGCAGGACGACGGCGTCGGACGCCCCGTCGCCGTCGACGTCACCGGTCGCAGTGGCCCTGACGTGGACGTCGTAGTACTCGTAGTGCGGGGGCCGGCCGACGTCGCCGGAGACCCGCGCAGCGCCGTCCGTGACCTCCGCGCGCAGGCCCGCGGGGACGACGCCGTCGCACGTCAGCGTGTACGTCGTGTTCCGCCAGTCGGTCGCGGCGCCCCCCGCGACCTCCGGGGTCCCGGTCCGCCCGTCGCCGGCGCACCCGGCCAGCACGAGACAGGCCAGGACGACGACGGCGCGGCCGCGCAACAGGCCTGTGCCCGAGCGGGAACCGGACCCGGACATCGGCGATCACCTCGCCCGCGGCGCACCGGACGGAGGACCTCCGTCGCGACCCGATCGTCCCACCGGCGCGGCCCGCCGTGCGGCGGCGGAGCGCCCCGCCCGCCGCAGCAGGCGAGCCGATGCAGCTAGCCCACCGCATGACTGCGGACGGTGAGGGTTCGACTGCCCGGCGGCATCGGCCGGCGGTGCCGGATGACGTCCACCCCCGTCAGCGGTCCTCCCGGATCCACGCCTCGAGGTAGGGATTGCGCGGTCGGTACGGCGGCCTGCCGTCCCGCCAGCGACGGATCACCGACCCGTCGAGGAACTCGCCGATCGTCGTCCGCACCGGCCGGAGGTAGGGCCCGTTGCCGGGCACCAGCAGGGAGAGACGGCCGAGCAGCGTGCTGTGGAAGTCGGAGATCCTCCCTGACCACTCGTCCCCTGTCGGGGGGACCGGCGGCGGCTCGACCGCGAGGCCGGCCTCGACCGCCCGGTCGACGATCCATTCGCGCGCGATGACCGCGAGGGGGTTGTCGACGGCCGGCGTCTCCGTCCCGCCGCCCCCGACGTTCGCGTGCTCCCCGACGAACCACCGCTGCTCCACCCGGGTGGGGTGGTGCGGAACCGGGATGGGCACGCTCGTCCAGAGGGTCGGCTCGAACTGCTTGCGGTGCTCGTCGACGGCCACCGCATGGCAGGCCAGGTCCACCAGCCCGCTGAGGCGCGTGTCGTGGAACTCGTAGCGGCGCCGGTTGACCAGCCGGCCGATGCCACCCGGGATGCCCAGGCTGCCGACCGTGTCGAAGACCCCGATGAAGCGGATGCGCACCAGCCGCGAGCGGGCCAGCACGAGGCGGTCCTCGTCGGTGCGGGCGGGTCGCTCCCCCGCCTGCATCTCGCGCAGGCCCGGGGCCTTCGTGTCGCGGTACCGGGCGAAGACCGCCGTCGCCGGCAGGTCCGTCTCGCGGATGATCCCGCACTTGGCGATCATCCCGGCCAGGCTGCGGGCGGCGAACGCGCCGCGGCTGTAGCCGATGAGGTGGATGCGGTCGTCGTCGGAGTGGTGGCGCGCCGCGATGAAGCCGTAGGCCTCGCGGATGTCGTCGTCCAGACCCACGCCGAGAAGACCACCCCGCAGGCGATCGAAGGGGCCCGTCCCGACGCCCTCGATGTAACGGACCTCCTGCGCCTCTCCCCCGGCGCGAAGCGGCACCCGCGCGTGGATCTGCGCGACGTTCGTGTGGCTGTTGGCGTCGCTCCACGTCCCGTCGAGGAGCACGACGATGTTCATCCGGCCCGTCCGGCCCTGATCCGCAACGCGTCACCCCCTCCTCCGAGGACCGAGCGGCCGGCGCGCTCGTGCGAGCCAGGTTGCCAGCCGAGCTCTCCGACGTCACCGGTGATCGCTGCCGTCGCCGGCCGATGAGTCCAGCGGCCGGCACCGGTCAACGTTCTCGTCCGGGGCAACGCCGGGCCGATGAGGATCGCGGCAGGAGGTACGGGATGAGGACCCTGCACGTGGGCCTCCGGGTGACCGATCGGGAGCGCTCGGTCGCGTTCTACGAGGCCGTCGGCTACGAGGTGGTCGGATCCGTCCCCGAGACCGGGATCGGGCACCTGACCATGCTGAAGCTGCCCCGCGACGACTTCGTCAGCGTCGAGCTCGTCCACGACCCGACGATGGGTGCGGTCGAGCTCGGCACGGGTCTCAGCCACCTCGTCATCCAGGTGGAGAACCTGGACGACACCATCGCCCGGCTCGCCGGCGCGGGCATCCGGGCCGACGACCCCGTCTCCCCGGACGGCTCGGACGACTTCCGGACGTCGTGGATCACCGATCCGGACGGGCGCCGGATCGAGCTGGTCCAGTGGCCGGCCGGCCACGCCGACGGCATGACCGCAGCCGACTTCCAGAGCTGACCGAGCGACGACAGGAGCTCCGCGCATGACCGAGTCGACGAACGCACCGATCCGGCTCTACATGTCGATGTCGCTGGACGGCTTCATCGCCGGACCGGACGACCGGCCCGGGCAGGAGCTCGGACGCAACGGCGGGCGGTTGTTCAACTGGCTCGACGAACGGCTGGCCCCGGGACCGGACGGCGAGGTCTACGGCGAGGCGATGGCCACCAGGGCCGTCATCTCCGGACGACGCACCTTCGAGCTCGCCGGCCGCTGGCAGGGCGACCACCACGACGGCGTACCGATCCACGTGCTGACCCGGCAGATCCCGGCCGACGACGTGCCACCGGGCAGCGCGGTGTTCTACAGCGACGTCGTCGCCTGCGCCAACGACGCCCGGGCGGCTGCCGGCGACGCCGCGGTCATGGTGCACGGCGCGGGCGCAGCGCAGGCGCTGCTGGAGCACGACCAGCTCGACGAGCTGGAGATCCACCTCGTCCCGGTCCTGCTGGGCGCCGGTCGCCGGCTGTTCGCGGACAGGGAGTCCCGGCCCGTCGAGCTGGAGCTCGTCCGGCGGCTCCAGGGCAGCGATGCGATGCACCTGCGCTACCGGGTGCGGCGCTAGCTGCCGCCGGGGTCGGCCCGACCGGCGGCACGCGTGCGATGCGCACGAGGCCTGCGATGAGGCCCGCGCGCTGGTTGACTCGGTGCATGGTCGCACCGCTGCCCGAGCCGGAACCGGGGATCGATCCGAACGAGCAGGTGCCCGACGATCCCGCCGAGCTGCTGCCCGACGCGCCCGAGCCGCTCCCGCCCCCGCCCATCGAGGCGACGCCGGACGACCCGGGCGGCGACCCCGGGGGCGTGCCCGAGCCCGCCTGACCCGAGGGCGGCCGGGAGCTCAGGCGGTGCGGGTCATC
>DASQTE010000025.1:0-7405 GCA_035642035.1 Blastococcus sp. | reverse complement strand
CCCGGACCTGCGGCTCGGGCACGCCCGGGAACGCCGTGACGAGCGACTCGACCAGGCCGGCGATCGACCGCTGCTCGTCGTCCGCGATGCCGGCCCCGCCGGTTCCCGGGAGCGGCCGTTCCACGAGGTTCTGCGGCACGCGGGGGTCGGCCCGCTCGGCGAGCGTCACGGGATCACGGTCTCCGCGAGAGGAGGCGTCGACCTCGGTCGGCCGACGGCCAGCCCCCACAGTGACGCCCAGTTCAGGCGGCCCTGCGGCGGGCGCACGCCGGGCCGCTCGCGGGGCAGGTGCACCCGCAGCGCACCGGGGCGCACCGTGCATCGCACGGGTGTGGACAGGTGCACGGACTCGCCGTCGATGCCGACGGGGACCGTCGGTTCGTCCGAGCTGACCAGCACCTCCCGCGCCTGGGTCTGGAGCAGCCCTCGCTGGTGGGCGCCGTTCAGCAGCCCGACGGCCTGCCGTGCGGTGCCGACCCGGACGGCGATCATCCCCAGCGTCCCGCGGTCGAGGCGGGCCCGCCGGCCCGCCCCGGCGAAGTCGGTCGTCTCGTAGGGGTTGTTGCTGACCAGGATCGCCTGCGGCCCGTCGACGACCAGCCCGTCCGCGTCGGCCACCAGGTGGGCGCCGCGCCGGCCGCTGAGCAGATCGGGCATCGCCGCCAGGGTGGTGCCGCGCTTGTCGTCGCGGTACGCCGGGTTGTCCACGATCTCGGCGTAGGCGCCGAAGGACGCGTTGTTCACGAACGGTCGCCCGTTGATGTCGCCGAGGTCGATCCGCGCCTCCACCCCGTTCCGCAGCGCGTCGAGGCAGCGGGACGGGTCCTCGCGGTCCAGGCCGAGGTCGAGGGCGAAGTGGTTCCTGGTGCCGGCACTGATCACCACGAACGGCACGTCGTTCTCCGCAGCCACCTGGGCCACGAGCGCCTGCGTGCCGTCGCCGCCCGCGACACCGAGGAGGTCCGCCCCCGCCGCGAGCGCATCGCGGGCCAGCTGCTGCACGTCCGTGTGCGGACGGTCGAGCAGCACCACCTGCGCCCCGAGCGACTCCGCCCGCTCCTGCAGCCCGAACCGGGCGACCTTGCCGCCTCCCGACCGGGGGTTCATGACGACGAACGGCCGCAGGGCCCGCGGGGCGTCGACGACCGGTAGCTCCCAGGCGGAGCGATCCGGGCGCAACGCGGTGCGGGCGGCCACGACGGCGGCGCACAGCAGCGCGACCGCCGCCACGACCACCCACAGCAGGCGCGCGGCGATCAGCACGCCGAGCACCACCGCCGGGACCCCGACGCCGAGGGCGAGCGCGACCCAGCGCAGGACCCCCCGCTGCTGCAGGAACCAGAAGCCGGCCGCGATCACGACGACGACGGCCATGGCGGTCAGGAGCAGCAGCCAGACGCCGCGACGGCCGGCGAACGCCAGGAGCACGAGGGCCGCAAGCAGGGCCAGGCCCAGGCTGGCCCGTGCCGACCAGCGCCGAGATCGCATCGAATCCATGGCGCACCTCTCCGGCCGACGCTCGGGGTCCACGGATGTTCGCGCTCGGAGGCGGTCCCTTCATCACCCCGGAGGGACGGTTCCGGCCGGCCGGTCACGCCGTCGAGCCGCATCAGCGGGACCACGGAGGTCATCCCTCGGAGGTGAGGTGCCGGCCGGGATGCCGAGGGTGAATGGGTCTGCCCGGCCACGGCCCGGGTGCAGGCCGAGTGATGGTGCCTAGGCGCCGGGAGGAGGGCGAGATGCTCCAGCGGATGTCGGACATGCCCGTGGGCACGGTCGGTTTCCGGGCGATCGGGGAGGTCGAGGACGACGACTTCGAGCGCTCCGTCGAGCCGGTGCTCCGTGCGGAGATCGCCGCAGGCCGCAAGATCCGGTTGCTCTACCTGCTCGGCCCGGAGATGCGGGAATACGAGGGTGACACGCTGGCCGAGGAGATGAAGTTCGCCGCCCGTCATCCCACCCAGTACGAGCGCGTCGCCGTGGTCAGCGACGAGGACTGGCTCCGGCCCGCGCTCCGCGTGCTCTCCGTGCTCGTCCCGGGGCAGCTCCGGGCCTTCCCGGTCGCCGAGCTGGCGGCGGCGAGGAGCTGGTTGGCCACGGACGACAGCGCGGCAGAGACGACGTAACGGCGCGGAGGACTGGCGGCACCCTCGGAGGCTCGGTCCGCTGTGCGGACACGGAGTCCCGCGGCCGGCCGGGAGAGGTGGGGTCGGACGAGTGACGCACAATCTCCGGTTCAGTCCGGACGTCGATGGCACGGCGGACGTCATCGATCTGAGCCGGTGGCGGCTCAACGATCTGCCGGACGAGAACTCGGACGAGGACTGGGACGACGACCGCGAGCTGTTCGATCCTGCCGGAAGGCTCGTCGAGACCTGGCGTGAGGGCTATCCCTACCGCGAACGCATGGAGCGTCGGGAGTACGAGCTCGAGAAGCGCCGGCTCCAGATCGAACTGCTCAAGCTCCAGGGCTGGGTGAAGGACACCAGGCAGAAGGTCGTGCTGGTGTTCGAGGGCCGCGATGCCGCGGGCAAGGGCGGGACGATCAAGCGGTTCACCGAGCACCTCAACCCCCGCGGTGCCCGCGTCGTCGCGCTGGACAAGCCGTCGGACCGGGAACGCGCGCAGTGGTACTTCCAGCGGTACGTGCAGCATCTGCCGACGGCCGGGGAGATCGTGATGTTCGACCGCTCCTGGTACAACCGGGCGGGCGTCGAGCGGGTGATGGGCTATTGCACGCCGGCCGAGTACGGGGAATTCGTGCTCCAGGCCCCGGAGTTCGAGCGGATGCTGGTCCGCAGCGACATCCACCTGGTGAAGCTCTGGTTCTCGGTCTCCCGGGGCGAGCAGCGGACCCGGTTCATCATCCGCCAGATCGATCCGGTCCGGCAGTGGAAGCTCTCGCCGACCGATCTCGCGTCGCTGGACCGGTGGCACGACTACACCGCGGCCAAGGAGGCGATGTTCGCCCACACCGACACCGAGCACGCGCCGTGGACGGTGATCAAGAGCAATGACAAGAAGCGGGCCCGCCTGGAGGCCATGCGGCACGTGCTGTCCCGGCTGGACTACACGGGCCGGGTCGAGGACGTCGTCGGGCACCCGGATCCGCTGATCGTCGTCCCCGGTGCCAGCGTCCTGGACGACGAGGAGGCCGAGGTGACACCTGGCCCAGCCGGCCGGAACTCCCTGGCCGTGGCATCGCCGGACCAGCCGGCGTCCGGCTGACGGATTCCACCGGCAAGGGAAGGGAGCACCGGGGTGGAGAGGACGTACGTCGCCGACGACGACTTCGAGCTGCCGCCCCTGGAGGAACTCGCTGCTGGGACGGAGTCTCGGTGGGGCGACCCGGTCGCCCCGGTCGTCGAGGGGGAGCCCGCGCGGCAGCAGTTGGCCGCGACCTACTTCGACACGGCCGACCTGCGCCTGGCCGCCACCGGCCTGACCATCCGCCGGCTGACCGGCGGTGCCGATCCGGGCTGGCAGTTGACCATGACGGGGCGCGGGGCCCGTTCCGAGGTGCGCCTGCCTTTGGGGCGTGGTGCCCGGACGGTGCCGGAGCAGCTGCAGCAGTTGGTGTGGGCGCAGAGCCTGGGCTCCGCCATACGCCCGGTCGCCGAGATCAGGACGGACCGGACGGTGCGCCGATGGGTGGACGTGACCGGGCACTTTGTGGCGGAGGTGGCCGACGGCCGGGCCACGGCCCGCAGGCTGCTGCCCTCGGACGGCCCCGGGGACGCCGCGGCGGCCGCGACGTCCTGGCGTGAGATCGCGGTGAACCTCGTCGACGGCGACGACGACCTCCTGTCCGCCGTCGACGGCGTCCTCCGGCGGCGTGGCCTGTCCGAGGCGTCGAGCGCCTCGGCGCTGGAGCGGGTCCTCGAACGTCGTCCGAGCGAACCAGCAGGTGCGGGACAGCGCCGGAAGCTGACGGTCTCGTCGCCTGCGGGCGACGTCCTTCTCGCGCACATCCGCGAACAGGTGGAGCAGGTGCGTGCGCAGGACCTGCCGGTGCGCCTGGACCGTCCCGATGCCGTGCACAAGATGCGGGTGGCCTCCCGCCGGCTGCGCAGCGCGCTCACGACCTTCGAGCCGCTCGTCCAATCGGAGGTCGCCGGGTCGCTGGGCGGAGAGCTCAAGTGGCTGGCCGGCGAGCTGGGTGCGGCGCGCGACGCGGAGGTCATGCGGGATCGGGTGCGCGCGGCCGTCGGGGCGCGAGGAGGCGCCGGGACGGTCGACCAGGCGGCAACGGCCGCCGACGCGGAGCTGGGCCGCGTCTACCGCGCGGCGCACGACCGCGTGCTGGCCGAGCTCGGCGGCGAGCGGTACCACGCACTACTGACGGCGCTCGACGATCTGGTCACCTCTCCGCCGCTCACGGAGCGAGCAGGAGCCGAGGCCGGCACGAGCCTTCCCCGCCTCGTCGCCCGGAGCTACAAGCGGGTACGCCGCATCGTGGCGCAGGCGGAGGAGACCTCGGACGGAGCCGAACGGGAGGAGCTCCTGCACGACGCCCGCAAGGCCGCCAAACGGTCCCGCTACGCCGCCGAGTCGGTGAGCGGGGTCTTCGGAGCCGACGCCGTCGCCTTCGCCGAGGCGATGGAGGCAGTGCAGGAGGCGCTGGGGGAGCACCAGGACTCCGTCCTCACGCGGGAGCGGTTGCGGGACCTGGCCCGGCAGACCTCCAGCACCGACGCCGCCTTCCTCTACGGACGTCTGTACGCGCTCGAGGAGGCAGGGGCGGAGCGGTCCCAGCAGCACTTCCGCGCGGCGTGGAAGGCCGCGGGGCGCAAACCCCTCCACCGCTGGCTGCGCTGAGCCCTACGGCACCGAGGAAGGGCCACCCGCCGTGGGTGAGGCGGCGACGTGCCGCGCCGGGAGAGCGTGGGCGGAGCAGCCCGGGCACCGACGCCCCGACGCTGCCGGCAGAGGCCTGGTGAACATGGACGAGATTCGCGTTCCCGACGAACGGCCGCCCAGTGCGCGGCTGGCCGTCTTGCTGGCGGCGGCCATGTTCGTGCTGGTCGTCGACACGTCGCTGATGAATGTCTCCATCTCGGCGGTCGTCGGGGACCTCGACACGACGGTGAGCGGGGTCCAGTCCGCGATCGCCCTGGAGGCGCTGGTCTCCGCGGCGTTCATCCTGATCAGCAGCAAGGTCGGCGACCTCATCGGCCGCAAGCGGGCCTATGTGCTGGGGTTGCTCGCTTACGCGATCGGCGCCGCGGCGATGACGTTGGCTCAGAGCCTGACGGCGATCATCGTCTTCTGGGCCATCGTGGGCGGTCTGGGTGCGTCGTTGCTGCTGCCCGCCATGCAGTCGCTCATCCACGGGAACTTCGACGGCGCCGCACGGAAGAAGACCTACGCGCTGGTGGGGGCCGCGGCCGCGATCGCGGCCGCAGTCGGGCCACTGCTCGGGGGGTTCGTCACGACGTACCTCTCGTGGCGGGTCGGGTTCGGCCTGGAGGTCGTGATCATCGCGGTGGTCCTGCTCAACATCCGGCTGGTCCGCGACGTGGCCTACACCGGCCCCCGCCACGTCGACCTCGTCGGCGCGGCTCTCTCCGTCGTGGGCATGGGCGGTGTCGTCCTGGGGATCCTGGTCTGGCAGGAGGGCGGCGGGTTCGTGGGCGCGCTCATCGCGGCCGGCGCCATCGGGCTCGCCGCGCTGGCGTACTGGCTGGTGCACCGGAAGCGCCAGGGAAAGCCGACGTTGATCGACCCCGACCTGTTCCGTTTCCCACACTTCCGGCTCGGGATCTCCCAGCAGACGCTCCAGCAGATCACCCTGGGCGGCGCGATGATCGTGCTGCCGATCTTCCTGCAGATGACCCTCGAGTACGACGCCATGCAGGCGGGGCTGTCGCTCGCGCCGCTGTCGCTGAGCATGTTCGCGGTCGCGATGCTCGCCGGCCGCCTGGCCGGCAAGCGACGCGCGAGCAGCATCGTGGGTACGGGCTTCGCGCTCACCACGGTGGGGATGCTGCTGATCATCCCCACCGTCCCGCGGGCGGACTTCGGGTGGTGGCTCGTCGGACCGTTGCTGCTGGCGGGGTCGGGGCTGGGCCTGCTGGTGTCCCAGCTCAACAACTACACGCTGGCCCCCATCGAGGAGGAGCGGGTCAGCGAGGCAGCCGGGGTGAACTCGGCCGCGGGGTCGTTCGGTCTGTCCTTCGGCCTCGCCGTGGCGGGCGGCATCATGCTGGCGGGCCTGTCCCTGAGCTTCACCACCAAGACAGAGGCGAGCAGCGTGATCCCCGGTGCTCAGCAGGAGCAGATCGCCGATGTCCTGGAGGAGGACGCCCAGGTGCTGAGCAACACCCAGCTCGACGCGGTGCTCGACGACCAGCCCGAGGACGTGCGGGCAGAGATCCTGCGCATCAACTCGGAGGCACGGGACGTCTCGCTGCAGATCGCGCTGCTCGTGCCCGTCCTCGCCGGGCTGATCGGGCTGGCCAACGCGTTCCGGATGAGCCGCCTCCCGGACATCGTCCCGTCGGCCCCCCTCGAAGGGACGACGCTGGGCTGACCTCGCCGGGCCCTGCACCCCGCGGGGACACCTCTGGATGGGGAGACGCAGGGTCGGGCACCCCGCAGCGAGCACAGGGCCCGGCGTCGACACGCCGGGCCCTGTCGCAGTCCGGGTCGCCTGTCGCCGGACGCATGCGGCGGCGACCGGTCCCAGGGGCATCACCCGAGGATCTTGGCCTTCTCCCTGGCGAACTCCTCCTCGGTGAGCACGCCCTGGGCCTTCAGGTCCCCGAGTTGCTTGAGCTGCTCCAGTCTGTCCGCAGGCGGCGGGGTCGAGCGCTGGACCGGCGCCTCGTAGGCCGGCGCCGGTGCAGCGACCGGCGCCTCCTGGCTGGCCCACTTCTGGTCCTGACGGTGGCGGACGCGACCGCCGACGGCGGATGCCGTTCCGGCGACCACCGCTGTGCGGGCGATCCCGCGGAGAAGTCCGGGCATGTCAGCCTCCTGAGGGTGTCGCTGCGACGGGCTGCCGGGATTCCGGCGCCTCCTTGGCCTCCATGGCGTCCAGTGCGTCCATGACGTCCTGGGCCGAGATCCGGGCGCCGGCGACCAGCTCGCCGCCCGACTCCTGGACCGCGGCGACGAACGGCCTGGCCCAGGTGTTCTCGTAGACGATCAGGACGGCGAGCTTGCCGGGCTCCATCGCCTCGGCGGCCGCCTGCATGTCGTCGTCGGTCAGCAGGCCCGAACGGACCCAGGCGAGGCCGGCGAAGCCACCCACGTGCTCGACGTCCTCTGCCATGTCGACCGCGTAGACGCTGCCGTCCTCCGCCTTGCCGACGACGAGGACGTCGAACAGCGTGACGATCTCCTTGTCGACGAGGTCGAGCATCGCCTGCGCCCCGCCGCCGGTCAGCCGGTCGGCCGAGAA
>DASQTE010000024.1:0-2035 GCA_035642035.1 Blastococcus sp. | reverse complement strand
CGCCCCGACGAGGAGGAGCGCCCCGAGCGGTCGCGGTCCCCGGGCCACCAGGCCGGCGGCGACCGCCAGCAGCACCGGGACGGCGTAGACCGGCCACACCAGCCACCGCGACGGCGGCGGCGTCCAGGTCAGCTCACCGGTGACCGCCACGTCCATCCCGTCGTGGACGAGGGGCACGGTCCACGCGAACACCGTGTGCGCCCGGCCGGGGTCGGCGGCCACCGCGGGCGGCAGCACCTCCGCGCTCATCCAGTGCGTGCGGTGGTCGTGCCACACGTAGGACGGCTCGGTGGAGACCCGCACCCAGTCCGGCTCGGCCCCGCGCCGGGCGTGCTCGGGCAGGTCGACCTGCGCGTACCGGTCCAGGTTGATGTAGGTGGCCGGGCTGTTGGCGTTGCGCCAGACGCCGTCCGGTCCGATCCGCAGGTAGGGGTCGTCGTCGTACCCGGGCACGAGGACCTCGCTGCCGGTCTCGTTGACCAGCTCGACCTCGTCCCCGAACTGCAGCACGCGCACCGCAAGGCCCGGCACCTCCGGCGTCACGGCCAGCACCCGGGCGTCGAAGTCGCTGCCCGCCGCGCCGCCCCCGACGTGCGCGGCGGCCGGCCCGGCCGTCGCCAGGGCGGCGAGCAGGGCGACGAGGACGACGAGCAGCCGGCCCGCCGCCCGGGTCACGTCGCCTCCGCGACCAGCCGCAGGTCGGCGGCGATGTCCCGCGACGTGTTGCCGGCGTCGAAGGCGACGTGCGCCTCGTCGTCGGCGCCGTACAGCAGCAGCAGCGACGAGTGCAGCCGCCCCTGGTCCTCCGCCAGCGGCACCCCGGTGGACAGCTGCGCCTGGTCGATCGCCTCCTGGTCGCCGGTGAGCCCGGTGAAGGCGACGGGCAGGTCGGCGTCGAACCGGTCCAGGTACTCCCCCAGCACCTCGGGGGTGTCGGTGGCCGGGTCGGTGGTGACGAAGACGACCTGCAGGCCCTCGACCGTCGCGGCGTCCACGTCCCGCAGGGCGACCGCGACGTCGGCCATCGTCGTCGGGCAGATGTCGGGACAGGTCGTGTAGCCGAAGAACAGCAGCGTCGGCCGGCCCGAGGTGGCGTCCTTGAAGTCGAACGGGGCGCCGGTCGTGTCGGTCAGGGTGAACGACGGCCGGCGGTAGGGCTCGGCCAGGTCCAGCCCCGCGTAGGCGTCGTCCGGGCCCTCGACGGCCGCCGGGGCGTCCGAGTGCTCGTGCCCGTCGGCCCGCGGTCCGCCCTCGGCGGTCTCCTCGTCCCCGCACCCGCTGAGGAGCACGACGGCGGTCAGGGAGAGGGCCGTCAGCGCGGGACGCAGGCGGCCGCCGAGGGCGGAACTCACTCCGACACGGTACGTCGGGTCGCCCGCCAGCCGAGGACGACACCGGCGATGCCGGTCAGCAGCGCGAGGATGGCCAGGAACAGCGCCAGGGCGCCCGGCGACTCCTCGACGGCGGCCGCATGCGAGGTCGCGGTGTCCCCGGCGGTGGCCGTCGCCGTGGCGTCGGCGGAGCCGCCGGAGGTGCTCGCGGCGAGGCTCAGCACGGGCGCGGGGCTCTCGGGCTCCTCGCCGTCGACCGTCGGCTCGATCCAGGCCGCCTCGGTGCCGTCGTTGTAGAGCTGGACCGTGGGGAAGGACAGCTGCTCGGCGTCCGGGAAGGGGCCGCCGGAGAGCGAGAACTCCTGGAACTGACCCGGGGCGATCCCGGCCCCCTCGTCGGCGCGGAACTCCACGACGGAGACGTAGGAGCTGATCTCCTGGCCGTGGTTCTCGATCGGCTCCGGGAGGTCCGTGGTGGTCAGCGTCGCCGTCCAGCCGGCCATCGGCTGGGTGCGCAGCGAGGCCAGGGCGGCGTCCTCGGGGATCTGGATGCGCAGGCCGACGGTGCTGGCGGTATCGCTCTCGTTGGGCACGCGGAAGGTGATCTTCCCAAAGCCGCCGGGCGCGGCGTCCTGGCTGGCCACGGTCACGTGCGCGGAGGCGCCCGTCGCGACGACGACCGAGGCCGCGAGCGCGGTGAGGAG
>DASQTE010000023.1:0-4084 GCA_035642035.1 Blastococcus sp. | reverse complement strand
CCCGCCGCAGGTGATCAGCGTCAGGCGGGGCGGCCCCTCGCGGGCGAACAGGCGGTCCAGGGGCAGCACCTGCTTCTGGAGCACCTCCCGCGAGACGACCCGCCAGCGGGTCTCCGTCCCTGCCGCGTCGGTGAGGACGACCTCGTCGCCGACGGCGGCGTCCCGGAGCGGGGCCATGGCACCGAGGCCCTGCTCGCTGTCGTCGACGTGGCCGGCGATCACCGCCGATCCGTCGTCCCCCGGGGCCGTGCCGAAGCGGTACCAGCCGACGCGGTCGACGTCGGCCGGGATGGTCATCTGGCCGTCCGGTCCCACGCCCACCGGGTCGACGGTGGTGTCCACACCCCGGGCGGGGACCGCCAGGCGGGCCGGGGCGGCTCCCTGCTCGGGGGCAGCGGGGACGGCGGGACGGGCGACCACCCGCGGCGCCTCCTCCGGTGCCGTGGACGGCGATGCGGAGGGTGATGGAGGAGCGCCGAGGGCCTGCTCCACCGGTGCGCCCGCCGTCGTCCCCGGCCGGGTCAGCGCCCAGGTCGTCGGCGCGGCGACGGCGAGGGAGAGGCCCAGGACGGTGAGGACGACGGCGGGACGCACGGCGGTCTCCTGCGTTGTGCCCGGTCAGCCGCGGCTGCGGGCCAGGCGCAGCGCGCCCGCTCCGGCAGCGACGAGACCGATCACGGACAGGGCGGCGACGGGCGCAGGGAACGCGCTCTCGTCGACCAGCCCGGCGGAACCGCCCGGGACGCCCGACGGCGCGGAGTGGGCGCCGCTGATCGTCTGGACCGCGAGCTGGTAGCCACCCTCGGCTCCCCACGCGTAGACGATGTTCGTGGTGCCCTCGGCGAGCGTGAGGTCGGCCGGGCCGATGGCGACGGTGTCGGTGCCGGCGACCACGACATCGGCGCTGACCGTCCCCGCCGGAACGACCAGGCTGGCCTCGTCGGGGTTCGTCAGCCCGGGGACGACGACCGCGCCGCCGGCCCGCACGTCGACGGCCGGGGCCGCCGCGGTGTGCCGGACGGTGACCCGTGCCTGGCCGGCCGGGACGGCCGAGACGTCGTTGACGAACGGCGTCAGCGCGGGCTGGCCCTCGGCCGTCAGGTGGGCGACCACGGTGGCGTTGGCCCCGGCGGGCACGGCGACGCCGTTCGCCGAGAGGAGCGGGGTGCCCGATCCGTCGGCGGCGTCGGCCGGGAACAGGGCGAGGTCGTAGGAGCCCGCCGGCAGCTGGAGCGGGTCGGTCAGGGTGCCCGGCTGGAAGTCGTCGATCAGCCGCTCGCCGTTGGCGTAGACGTCGACGGGCGTGTCCGGCACGGCGTGCAGGACCGAGACGGTGGCGGTGTGGTTGTCAGCCGTCGCGGGGGTGGCGAGGAGGACCAGGGCGCCGGCGGTGCCGACGACGCCCGCTGCGCGGAGCGAGGTGCGGGTCGCGTTCACGTGAGGTGTCCTTTGCTGGGAGCGGAAGTGCCTGTCACCCCCTCCTTCCGGGGCTCTCCGCGGTCCGGATGCATCGGCTCTCAACTATCCGATCGGGAAGACTGACCGGGTGACCACCGGACGGGACCGCGACGCCGAGGGCCGGGCGCGGAACGCACGCCCCCGGGACGCGCTGGGCCGGCCGCTGCCCTACGGCGCGGTCGGGGAGGAGCGGGCGCCGGAGGGGATCGTCCGCGAACCGGCCCGGGCGCTGGCCGAGGCGCAGGAGCTCCTCGACGCGGGGCGCCCGTTCCACGCTCACGAGGTCCTCGAGGACGCGTGGAAGTCGGCGGTCGGGGAGGAGCGGCAGCTGTGGCGCGGGCTGGCCCAGCTCGCCGTCGGGCTCACCCACGCCGCCCGCGGGAACTCCCGCGGCGCGGCGACCCTGCTCGACCGCGGGGCGGGCACCATCGCGCCCTACGCCGCGGCACCGCCGCACGGCATCGACGTCGCGGGGCTCGCCGCATGGGCGCGCGGCCTGGCCGCGGAAGCCGCCGGCGGCCGCGAACTCGACGTCCGTCCGCCGCGGCTGCGCGGCTGAGCCTGGCCGTGCGCCGGTAGGCGGAGCAGACTTCCGTCCGTGAGGAGCTTCGAGGCGGCCACCCGGATCGACGCGAGCCCGGCGGAGGTCTGGGCCCTGCTGACGGACGTCGGGAGCTGGCGGGACTGGGACTCCGGGGTCGACCGGGTCGAGGGCTCGGTCGCGCTGGGCGAGCCGATCACGATCTACGCCACGATGATCCGCAGCCGGCCGTTCACGGCCACCGTCACCGAGATCCGCCCGCAGGAGGCGATGCGCTGGCGGGGCGGCCTGCCGGGCGGTCTCGCCGTCATCGAGCGGACCTACTCCCTCGACGCGCAGGACGACGGCGGCACCGTGCTGACCGTCCGCGAGGACCACACCGGCCCGCTCGCCGGGCTGCTGGGGCGGACCACACCCGACCTCAACCCGTCGTTCCGCCAGTTCTGCGCCGGCCTCAAGGCCAAGGCCGAGGGACGAGTCTCACGTCCGTCCACCTGACCGGGTCCGGCAGTGAGGCGGCAGCCGGTGAGAGCATGGACGGCGTCATGAGCACCGAAACCGCGCCCGCTGCCGGCGCCGAAGAGCCCGCCCCCACCGCCGTCCCCCGGGGACCGGTGACCTCCGCGTCGTACTCGATCACCGTGCGGCTCACCTCCGACGGTGACCCGGCGAGCATCGGACGCATCGCCACCGCCGTGGGGTCCGCCGGCGGCGCGGTCACCGCCATCGACGTGGTGGACAGCCGCTCGGACGGCCTCACCGTCGACGTGACGTGCTCGGCCGCGGACGCGTCGCACTCCGAGGAGATGGTCGACGCGCTGCGCGCCGTCCCCGGGGTCAAGGTGCGCAAGGTCAGCGACCGGACCTTCCTGCTCCACCTCGGCGGCAAGCTGGAGGTGGCCTCGAAGGTCCCGCTGAAGACCCGCGACGACCTCTCGATGGCCTACACCCCCGGCGTCGCGCGGGTCTGCCTGGCGCTGGCCGACCACCCGGAGGACGTCCGCCGGCTGACGATCAAGGGCAACACCGTCGCCGTCGTCACCGACGGGTCCGCCGTCCTCGGGCTGGGCGACATCGGCCCGGGCGCCGCGATGCCGGTCATGGAGGGCAAGGCGGCGCTGTTCAAGCGGTTCGCCGACATCGACGCGTGGCCGATCGCCCTCGACACCCAGGACGTCGACGAGATCGTGCGCACCGTGGAGCTCATCGCCCCCGGCTTCGGTGGCATCAACCTCGAGGACATCGCCGCGCCCCGCTGCTTCGAGATCGAGAAGCGGCTGCGCGACAAGCTCGACATCCCTGTCTTCCACGACGACCAGCACGGGACGGCGATCGTCGCCCTCGCCGCGCTGAAGAACGCGCTGCGGGTCGTGGACAAGCAGCTGGCCGACGTGAAGACCGTCGTCGCCGGTGGCGGCGCGGCCGGCACGGCGATCGTGCACCTGCTGCTCGAGGCCGGCGCCGGCCAGGTGCTGGTGTGGGACCGGGAGGGCATCCTCTCGCCCGACGACGAGCGGCTGTCCGGGGCGAAGCTCGCGCTGGCGCAGCGCACGAACGTGGAGTGCCGTCGCGGGGAGCTGCCCGACGCGCTGGAGGGCGCCGACGTCTTCATCGGGGTCAGCGCCGGGAACGTGCTCAAGGTCGAGGACCTCTCCCGCATGAACGAGCGGGCGATCGTCTTCCCGATGGCCAACCCGACGCCGGAGGTGGACCCGGTGCGGGCCCGCGAGCACGCGGCGATCGTGGCCTCGGGCCGCTCGGACCTGCCCAACCAGATCAACAACGTGCTCGCGTTCCCCGGCGTCTTCCGCGGCCTGCTCGACGCCCGGGCCACGGAGATCAGCGACGGGATGCTGCTCGCGGCGGCCGACGCGCTGGCCGCCGTGGTCACCGACGACCAGCTGAACGCGAACTTCATCATCCCGAGCGTCTTCGACCCCGCCGTCACGACCGCGGTGGCCGCCGCCGTCGCCGACCAGGCCCGGCACGAGCCCGGCGCGACCGCCGAAGTGAGCGGCGTCGGCGGCCTGGCCTGACATCGTCGTCCGGTGGTCCCCGGCGCCTCCCGCAGACTACCGGGACGAC
>DASQTE010000022.1:0-4529 GCA_035642035.1 Blastococcus sp. | reverse complement strand
CCGCCGGCACCGTGGCCGTTGCCTGCGACGTCGGGCAGGGCGACGCGTTCGTCCTGCCCGTGGGACCCGGTTCCGCGGTGCTGGTGGACGCCGGCCCGGACGTCGGCGCGGTGGATCGCTGCCTCGACCGGCTCGGCGTCGACGCACTGCCGCTCGTGCTGATGTCCCACCTCGACGCCGACCACGTCGGTGGCCTGGCCGGCGCGCTCGGAGGCCGGGACGTCGGGATCGTCGCGACCGGGACCCTCTCGCCCGCCGACGACCGTGCCCGGGCGTACGACGCCCTCGTGCGCCGGGCGGGAGGGGAGCCGACGGTCCTCGTGCCGGGGGACCGGCCATCCGTCGGCGACGTCGCCGTGCAGGTGCTGGCGCCGGCACCCGAGCGGGCCACGGCCGCGGCAGAGCCCAACGACCTGTCGCTGGTCGTCCGGGTGGAGGTGCGCGGCCTGCGGATCCTGTTCACCGGCGACCTCGGCGCGGAGGCGGAGTCGCGGCTCGTCGCGGACGGCACCGATCTGCGGGCGGACGTCCTCAAGGTGCCGCATCACGGGAGCGGCGACGCCGACCCGGACTTCCTCGCTGCCAGCGGCGCCCGCGTGGCGCTCATCTCGGTGGGCGCCGACAACACCTACGGCCACCCGACGGGCCGGCTGCTGAGCTGGCTGCGACACGCGGCCATGCGGGTGCACCGGACCGACCAGGAGGGCGACCTGGCCATCGTCGGGTCGGGCGACGACTGGGGGATCGCCACGAGGGGAGGGGACCCCGACGCCGCGGCCGCCCCGGTCGGGGGCGCCCCGGCAGCCGGCCTCGTGGTGGCGCGGGAGCGTCGTCCCCCCGTGACACGATGCAGACGTGCCGGCCAAACCCGTGGAACCCACCTCCCGGCTGCGCGTCGTGATGGGGGAGGAGGAGCTGCTGCGCGCCCGCGCCGTCGGCGCCGTCCGCACCGCCGTCCTCGGCCACCACCCGGACGCCGAGGTGCACGAGCTGCCCGCCGCCGGCCTGCCCATCGGCCAGCTGGCCGACGTCCTCGCGCCCTCCCTGTTCGGCGGCCACCGGATGGTCGTCGTCACCGGTGTGCACGAGGCGGCCGCCGCGCTCGCCGACTCGCTGGTCAGCTACGCCAAGGACCCCGATCCCGACCTCACGCTCGTCATCGTCCACTTCGGCGGCAAGCGCAACGAGGCGCTGGTCAAGGCCTTCACCGCGGCCGGGGCGGCGCTCGACGAGTGCCCGAAGCTCAAGTCACCCGGCGACCTGGCGGCGTTCGCCCGCAACGAGGTCCGCAGGTTCGGCGGGCGGATCACCGCCGACGCGGTGACCGCACTCGTCGACGCGATCGGCAACGACCTGCGGCTGCTCTCGGCAGCGGCCAGCCAGCTGGTGTCGGACTTCGGCGGCACGATCGACGGCGACGCCGTCGCCCGGTTCCACCGCGGCCAGGCGGAGGTCACCGGGTTCACGGTGGCCGAGCGGGTGCTGGTCGGCGACCGGGCGGGTTCGATCGAGATGCTGCGCTGGGCGCTCGAGCGGGGCGTGCCGCACGTCCTGATCGCCGACGCCATCGCCGACGGCGTCCGCACGGCCGCCCGGGTCGCCTCGCTCAGCTCGACCAACCCCGGCGAACTGGCGCGCACGCTGAAGATGCCGCCCTGGAAGATCAAGAAGGCGCAGGCCCAGTCCCGCGGCTGGAGCATCGACGGCTTGCAGCAGGCGATCGGGGTGGCGGCCGAACTCAACGCCGACGTCAAGGGGGCCGCAGCGAGCGCCGACTACGCGCTCGAGCGAGCCGTCCGCCGGATCGTCACCATCCGGGCCGAGACCGGACGGGGCGGCCGCGCCGCGTACTCCGGCCGCTGAGCGGTCCCGGCCCGGGAACGCGACGAGCCCCCGTCCCGCGAGCGGGAGGGGGCTCGTCCGGTCCGCGCCGGGGCGCAGCCCAGGCTCAGATGCCGGCGATCTGCTTCGCCAGACCCGACTTGCGGTTGGCGGCCTGGTTCTTGTGGATGACGCCCTTGCTGGCGGCCTTGTCGAGCGCCTTGCTGGCGGTGGCCAGGGCGGTCGCCGCGGCGGCGGCGTCGCCGGACTCGGCAGCGGTGCGGACGCGCCGGACGGCCGTCTTCAGGGCGGACTTGACGGCAACGTTGCGCTGACGCGCCTTCTCGTTGGTCTTGATCCGCTTCATCTGGGACTTGATGTTCGCCACGCGTGAGCCTCGAAAGTCTGGAGGGAATGGTTCTGACAATGCGTCCGGGCGGCAGGCGCCACAGGACCGGCTTGCAAGATTACCAGCGTGGACGCCGGGAGCCCACCCCGGCACCGGGCGACCCCCGGCACACTGCGGACGGGCCCGTGGCGCACCGATTCCCGGCACTCACCCGGAGCCGCCCGACGCCGTGGGACGATGGCGGCACTGTGACGACTCCTGCCACCACCGATCCGGCCCTCATCCGGAACTTCTGCATCATCGCCCACATCGACCACGGCAAGTCGACGTTGGCCGACCGGATGCTGGAAGTGACCGGGCTCGTCGAGGGGCGCCAGATGCGCGCCCAATACCTCGACCGCATGGACATCGAGCGCGAGCGCGGCATCACCATCAAGGCGCAGAACGTGCGGCTGCCGTGGACGCCGCGGACGGGCGCCCACACCGGCACCGAGTTCGTGCTCGACATGATCGACACCCCGGGGCACGTGGACTTCACCTACGAGGTGTCCCGGTCGCTGGCCGCCTGCGAGGGCGCTGTCCTGCTGGTCGACGCCGCGCAGGGCATCGAGGCCCAGACGCTGGCCAACCTCTACCTGGCGCTGGAGAACGACCTCACGATCATCCCGGTGCTCAACAAGATCGACCTCCCGGCGGCCCAGCCGGAGCGGTACGCCGAGGAGATCGCGCACATCATCGGCTGCGAGCCCGAGGACGTCCTGCGGGTCAGCGGCAAGACCGGCGTCGGCGTCCCCGAGCTGCTCGACCGGATCGTCGAGGAGATCCCGGCCCCCACCGGCGAGGCACAGTCGCCGGCCCGGGCGATGATCTTCGACTCGGTCTACGACATCTACCGCGGCGTCATCACCTACGTCCGCGTCGTCGACGGCCGGATCTCCGCCCGCGACAAGATCAAGATGATGTCGACCGGCGCGACGCACGAGCTGCTCGAGATCGGCGTCATCGCCCCGGAGCCCAAGCCGGTGGAGAGCCTCGGCGTCGGCGAGGTCGGCTACTTCATCACCGGCGTGAAGGACGTCCGCCAGTCCCGCGTCGGTGACACCGTCACGCTGCAGCACAAGCCGGCCGCCGAGTCGATCGGGGGCTACCGCGACCCGAAGCCGATGGTCTACTCCGGGCTCTACCCGATCGACGGCAGCGAGTACCCGCTGCTGCGCGAGGCGCTGGACAAGCTGCTGCTCAACGACGCCGCGCTGACGTACGAGCCCGAGACGTCCGCGGCGCTCGGCTTCGGCTTCCGCGTGGGCTTCCTCGGCCTGCTGCACCTGGAGATCGTCCGCGAGCGGCTGGAGCGCGAGGCCGGCATCAGCCTCATCTCCACCGCGCCAAACGTCGTCTACCGGGTGGTCATGGAGGACGGCTCCGAGGTCACCGTGACCAACCCCAGCGACTGGCCGGCCGGGAAGATCTCGACGATCTTCGAGCCCGTCGTGAACGCCACGATCATCGCGCCGAGCGACTACACCGGCGCGATCATGGAGCTCTGCCAGGGGCGCCGCGGCCAGCTGGGCGGGATGGACTACCTGAGCGAGTCCCGCGTCGAGCTGCGCTACACGCTCCCGCTCGGCGAGATCATCTTCGACTTCTTCGACGCCCTGAAGTCGCGCACCCGCGGGTACGCCTCCCTCGACTACCAGGAGGCCGGCGAGCAGGAGTCGTCCCTGGTCAAGGTCGACATCCTGCTCCAGGGCGAGGCCGTCGACGCCTTCAGCGCGATCGTGCACAAGGACAAGGCCTACAGCTACGGCGTGATGATGGCCGGCAAGCTCCGCGAGCTCATCCCGCGCCAGCAGTTCGAGGTGCCGATCCAGGCAGCCGTCGGCTCCCGGGTCATCGCCCGCGAGACCGTCCGCGCCATCCGCAAGGACGTCCTCGCCAAGTGCTACGGCGGTGACATCACCCGCAAGCGGAAGCTGCTGGAGAAGCAGAAGGAAGGCAAGAAGCGGATGAAGATGGTCGGCCGCGTCGAGGTCCCCCAGGAGGCCTTCGTCGCCGCGCTCTCCACCAACGAGTCCACCGCCTCCAAGAAGTGAGCGCCCGGATCGAGGCGGTCTGCGTCTCCGGTCCCCGGCCGATCCGCCTCCCGCGCGCCGGCGACACGCAGAGCGCCATCGACAAGCGGCCGGTGGCCGGTCGCGTCGCCGTCCACCCGCTCGGGCTGGACGGCGACGTGCAGGTCAACCGCAAGTGGCACGGCGGCGAGGGGCAGGCGCTCTACGCCTACGCGCAGGAGGACGCCGACTGGTGGGCCGCCGAGCTCGACCGCGACCTGCCGGCCGGCCGGTTCGGCGAGAACCTG
>DASQTE010000021.1:0-6266 GCA_035642035.1 Blastococcus sp. | reverse complement strand
GACGCGCTCGGCCCCGACCGGGTGCACGGCGTGGGCCTGCCGTCGAAGTACTCCAGCGAGCACTCGCTGTCCGACGCCGAGGACTCGGCGGAGCGGCTGGGCATGCACTACTCCGTCGTCCCGATCGCGCCGATGGTCGACGCGTACCACGGCTCGGTGGAGCTCACCGGTGTGGCGGCGGAGAACCTGCAGGCGCGCGTCCGGGGCACCCTGCTCATGGGGCTGTCCAACCAGCACGGGCACCTGCTGCTGACGACGGGCAACAAGAGCGAGGTCGCCGTCGGCTACTCCACGCTCTACGGCGACTCCGCCGGCGGCTTCGGCCCGATCAAGGACGTCCCGAAGACGCTGGTCTGGGACCTGGCCCGCTGGCGCAACGAGTACGCCCGCAAGCGCGGCGATGTCGAGCCCATCCCGCAGCACTGCATCGACAAGCCGCCCTCGGCGGAGCTCGCGCCGGGCCAGGTCGACACCGACTCGCTGCCCTCCTACGACGAGCTCGACGCGATCATCGCCGACTACGTCGACGGCGACCTCGGCATGGCGCAGCTGCTCGAACGCGGGCACGACGCGGACACGGTGGCCCGGGTCCTCCGTCTGGTGGACGGCGCCGAGTTCAAGCGCCGGCAGTCCGCGCCCGGGACGAAGATCAGCCTGAAGGCCTTCGGCCGGGATCGGCGCCTGCCGATCACCAACCGGTGGCGCGAGAGCCTGCCCAGCGTCCGCGAAGGAGCGGCAACCCATGAGTGAGTCGGTCGTCTACGGCGGGCAGTCGTCGGCCCGCGTGCGCGTGCACCACCTGCAGCAGGCCAAGGAGCGGGGCGAGAAGTGGGCCATGCTCACCGCCTACGACACCTACAGCGCGGCCATCTTCGAGGAGGCCGGGATCCCGGTGCTCCTCGTCGGCGACTCCTCCGGCAACGTCGTCCTCGGGTACACGAGCACGGTGCCGGTCACGGTCGACGACATCCTGCTGATGACGAAGGCGGTCACCCGCTCGACCAAGCGGGCGCTGATCGTGGCCGACATGCCGTTCGGCAGTTACGAGTCCGGCCCGCAGCAGGCGTTCGACACCGCCGTCCGGATGATGAAGGAGGGCGGCGCGCAGGCGGTCAAGCTCGAGGGCGGGGTCCGGGTGGCCCCGCAGATCAAGCTGCTGCACGACTCCGGCATCCCGGTCATGGCGCACATCGGCTTCACGCCGCAGAGCGAGCACGCCCTCGGCGGGTTCCGGGTGCAGGGCCGGGGAGCCGGCGCGGAGCAGCTGCTCGCCGACGCGCACGCCGTCCAGGAGGCCGGGGCGTTCGCCGTCGTCCTCGAGATGGTGCCGGCCGAGGTCGCCGGGCAGGTCACCAAGGAGCTCTCCATCCCGACCATCGGCATCGGGGCCGGCGTCGACTGCGACGCCCAGGTGCTGGTCTGGCCGGACATGGCCGGGCTCAACGGCGGGCGGGTGCCGAAGTTCGTGAAGAAGTACGCCGACCTGCGCGGTGAGCTGCTGCGGGCGACCCGCGAGTTCGCCGACGAGGTCCACGGCGGCGTCTTCCCGGGGCCCGAGCACTCCTTCGAGTAGTTCGCCGACGCCGCTCCAGGAGCGTTGTTCAAACTGCGCGCGTGCTGCAGGACCTCGAGAGCGCGAACACCAGGCGGGACTCCCTTGTCCCGCAACGGTGCCAGGGCCAGCCTGACCGCATGCGGGCGCTCTTCGTCGCCTCACCGATGGTCGGCCATGTCCAACCGCTCCTGCCCCTGGCCGCCGCCCTGGGCGACGCCGGTCATGACGTCGTCCTGGCGACCGGGCCCGAGGGACTGGCGGCGGCGCGGTCGGGCGGGCTCGACGTCCGGGACGTGGCGCCCGGGCTGCGGGTCATGCCGGTGTTCATGAACCGGGCGATGGCGCACCCCCTCCAGGCTCGCCGCGCCGCCGCCGGCGAGGAGCGCGAACCCGGCTTCGTCGGCGTCCTGTTCGCGGCGCTCGGCGCGCGGATGGCCGACGGGGTGCTCCGGCTCGCCGACGAGTGGCAACCCGACGTCGTCGTCCAGGAGGCGCTCGCTGCGGTCGGGGCCCTCGCCGCCGCCCGACGGCGGGTGCCCCTGGTGATCGTGAACATGACGTTCTTCGACGCGGAGAAGCTGTACGCGGTCACGGCCACGAGGTTGGGCACCGTCGCCCGTCGACACGGCCTCGAGCACATGCCCCACCCCGCCGAGGTGCTGCGAACGGCCCCGCCCAGCCTGGTCGGCGACCAGCGCGGTCGACCGATGCGGTTCGTCCCGGTCCCAGGGGACGGCGTAGCGCCGGACGACCTGACCCGGCCGGGCGATCGGCCGCGGATCATCGTCAGCCGCAGCACGGTGGCCGATCCGCGGCCCGATCGGCTGATGAGCCGCGTGGTGAAGGCGGCGGCAGGGATGGACGTGGACGTCGTCCTCGCCCGACCGGACAGGCACGTCAGCCGCTCACCGCTGCCGGCCAACGTCCGGACGACCGGGTGGCTGCCGTTCCCGGTGGTGTTCCCGGCGGCTGCGGCCACCGTCCACCACGGCGGCGCCGGCACCATCCTGACCGCGCTGGCCGCCGGCCTACCGCAACTGGTCACCCCGGGGGCCGGGGACCGGGCGGTCAACGGCGAGCTCGTCGCCACCCGCGGCGTCGGCCTGGCGATCCCCACCGAGCAGATCACCACCGCCCATCTCGAGCGGCTGGTCGGCGATCCGGGCCTGCAGCAGGCGTCGCGGGAGGTGGCCGACGAGATCGCCGCCATGCCGGCCCCGGCCGATGTCGTGGACGACCTCGTGGCTCTCGCCCCCTGATCCCGGGGACTCCACGCCGCTCCGGGTGCGAAGCGCACGGCCCAGCAGCAGTCCGTAGCCGACGACGTTCGGCACGAAGGCCACCACGAGGACGCCGACCTGCGTCGACGTCGCCTCGATGGGGAAGCCCAGCGGTTCGGTGATGTAGTGCCCGATGAAGCCGCCGCGGTAGCCCGGCTCGCCCGCGTCGTCGCGCAGCGCCAGCTCCCAGGTCGTCAGCGGGCAGTCGGAGCCGGTGGCGTAGAGGGCGAGGATCGCCAGGGCGACCGGGACGTGCAGCCACAGCACCCACGGCCGTCGCAGCGCCAGCAGCGAGCCGGTGAGCATGAACAGCACCGCGGCGGCGTGCAGCACCGCCACGGCGTTCGCGAGCAGCACGGGCGGAGTCTCCCACCGCGCGCCTCCCGGGTCAGCCCCGCAGCTGCGCGAGGAGCACCTCCGGCGCCTCGACGAGCGACGGTCCGTACCAGGTGAGGTGCCGCCCGCTGACGAAGGCCGGCCGCGCCTGCGGCCAGGCCTCCGGGCCGTCGTCCGGGGCGAACGCGTAGGGCTCGTCGGGGAGGACGACCAGCTCGGCGTCGACACCGGCGAGATCCTCCGGCGCGAGCTTCGGGTACCGGTCGGCGGCACCGGCGAAGACGTTGTGGACGCCGAGCCGGGCCAGCAGGTCGCCGGCGAAGGTGTCCCGGCCCAGCACCATCCACGGGCGGCGCCAGATCGGGACGACGGCCCGGACGTCGGGAAGCCTCGGCGGGTCGGCCCACACCGCTCGGGCCCGCGTCAGCCACCCCGGCTCCGGCCGGTCGAGGACGGCGCAGAGCCGGCCGAGCGAGTCCAGGGCCCCGGCCACCGTCGCCGGCGCCGTCACCCAGACCGGGATCCCGGCGGCCCGCAGCGCGGCGACGTCCTCGTCCCGGTTCTCCTCCGCGTTGGCGACGACGAGGTCGGGCGCCAGGTCGAGCACCCGTGCCAGGTCGGGCCACTTGGTGCCGCCCACCCGGGGCACGTCCAGCCCGGCGGGGTGGGTGCACCAGTCGGTGGCGCCGGCGAGGAGCGCGGGGTCGGTCGCGGCGATCGCCTCGGTCAGCGACGGCACGAGCGAGACGACCCGTCGGGGCGGCGGCCCGTCGTACGCCGTCCCCCGGTCGTCGCTCGGCACCACCGGCTCAGACGTCGGTGATCCGCACGCCGGCGTGGACCTTGTAGCGGCGGTTGACCGAGACGAGGTTGACCGTCAGCGCCTCGACCTGGCGGGCGTTGCGCAGCCGGCCGGCGTAGATGCCGCGCATGCCGGGCAGCCGGCCGGCCAGCGCCTGCACCACGTCCATCGAGGCGCGGTCGTCGCCGACGACCATGACGTCGCCGTCCAGGGTGGGCCGGGAGAGGTCCTCGAGCAGGACGGCGGACAGGTGGTGGAAGGCCCCGACGACGTGGCTGTCGGGGAGCAGGGCCGCGGCCTGCTGGGCGACGCTGCCCTCCTCGACGTCGAGGACGTAGGCCCCGAGCTCGTCGAAGCCCATCGGGACGACGCAGTCGACGACGATCTTGCCGGCCAGCGGCGTGGCCAGTTCGGCGAGGGTGGCGGCGTGGCCGGCGTACGGGACGGCGACGATGACCAGGTCGGCGGCACCGGCGACGTCGACGTTCGAGCCGCCCTGCACGGAGACCTCGGACCCGGCGGCGGCCGTGGTGGCGCGCTCGGCGACCTCGGCGGCCACCTCGGACGCCCGGTCGGCGTCGCGGCTGCCCAGGAGGATCCGCTGGCCGGCGGCGGCCAGGCGGACGGCGAGGCCGCGTCCCTGGGGGCCGGTCCCGCCGAGCACCCCGACGACGAGTTCCTCCACCGTGCGCGCGTCAGACACGAAAGCCCCCTCCACCGGCCCGGACCGCCCGGCGCCAGGAGCCGATCATCCCCGACCCGGGGGTCGGGACCGTCACGCGGGCGGGCTCAGCAGGTGAACGCGGTCAGTCGCCGTCCCACTTCCGGTCCTCCGCGTCGAGCTGCTCGTTGCGCTCGGCGACCGACTGCAGCGCGTGCTCGGCCTCCTCGCGCGTGGCGTACGGACCCAGCCGATGCCGCTCGGCGCAGCCGTCGCGGTCCTCGACGGTGTGGTGCTTGAGGCAGAAGAACCAGGGCCCCTGCGGCATGTGCGCCTCCTCGATCGGCGTCGGTGGCGGTCGTCTCCGCCGGCACCCAGCCTTCCACCGGGCGGGCGGCGGTGCTCAGCCGTCGACCATCACCTGGTCGTGCCGCGCGTAGAACGCGGTCATCTCCTCGGGGGTCAGGGTCCGGCCGCTCCGGCGCAGCTCGGCCATCTCCAGGAAGAACTGCTCGCGGGCGATGCCGGGTGCGAACAGGATCAGGAAGGAGGCCCACTCGTCGCCGTCGTTGCGGAAGCCGTGCGCTCCGCCTTCGTGCACCAGGGCGTAGTCGCCCGGGCCGAACGGGTCCCACGACCCTGCGTGGTAGACGGTCAGCTCTCCCGACAGGACGTAGAACGACTCCGAGAACGTCTGGTGGAAGTGCGGGGCCGCACCCGGGCTGTGCGGGGCGACGTGGTACTCGACCAGGCCGTACCGCCCGGCGGTCACCGAGCCCGGCGCGACCATGCGCAGCCTGCTGGTCTTCCCGTTCGACACCAGGGGGTTGGCGTCGAGGGTGCGGACGTCGACGAGCGCGGGATCGACATGCGTCATGTCTGCACCCTGGCAGCCAGGCAGGCCCGATGGCATCCCTCGTCGCACGGCTGACCAGCCCGTGGAGGGGAACGAGGATGACCGAAAATGGTTACAGAACGCCGTCGGTACGGCATCCTTCAGTCATGACCGGCCGGTGGAACCCCGATCTGGAGCGTGGCCCCGCCCTTCCCAGCGCAGCCGCCGTCAGTCGCGGTCCTGAGCACCGGGTGGCCGCTCTCACCCTCGCGACCATGATCGTCTCCGGGGCGCTCATGGGCGGCCTCAACCTCCTCGTGGACGACGTCCTGCGCGACGGCATGTGGCGGTGGCTCTACGCCGCGACCATGGGGGCGCTCGTGCTGACGGCCGTGCCGCTGGTCGTCCGGCAGCGGGCCGGTCGCTGGCACACGTTCGGGCTGGTCCTGCTGGGAGACCTGATCTACGTCGTCGTGGTGCTCTGCGTCCAGGACCCCGTGCTCTACGCGACACCGCTCATGCTGCTGTTCCCCGCCTTCGTCGCCGCGTGGTTCCTGGGCCCGTGGGAGCTCGGCGTCCACATGGTCGCGACGACGGCGGCCTGCGTGGTCGGCCTCTGGCCGAGCCACCACGACTCGTTCGCGCTCGGCGTCCAGGTCGGGGTGAGTGCCGGGATGCTCAACGCCGGGGCACTCGGCGTCTTCGTCCTCCGCCGGCGGGTGCAGCGACTGCTGGTCGCCACCCAGGACCTCACCCGGCTCGACCCGCTCACCGGCCTGTTCAACCGGCGTTTCCTC